>NZ_JBHZAV010000031.1:0-70453 GCF_042754445.1 Embleya sp. NPDC059213 | reverse complement strand
GACAGGGGCTGGGGCGGGGGCGCTGACGCGCCGGGGGTGGGTGGTCAGGTTGGGGGGTGGGGTGGTTCGGGGGTGGTCCACCAGGCTTCGGGTGGGTGGGTGGTGTAGCGGCTGCGGGGGCGGGGGGTTGGGGTGGGGGTGGTGGGGGTGCCGCCGGTGGTGGGGGCGGTCAGCCATGTGGGTGGCAGGGGGGTGGGGGGTGGGTCGTTGTGGGTGGTGGTGCCGAGTGGGTTGGGGAGGGGGGTGGCGGTGTGTGCGGCGTCGTGTGTGGCTGCTGGGCTGCCGGTGCGCAGGCCGGGTGCGATGCGGATGCCGGTTACCGGGGGGATCGGGGGCGAGGGGGGTGGGGTGGGGCGGCGTACGCGGGGGCCGATTCCGGCTGGGAGGACCTGGCGAGGGTCTCGGGGTAGGGGGGTGCCCATGACGGGCGGGGGTGGTGGGGGCGGTGGGCAGCTGGATGGTGGGGGTGGGGTGAGGGGCGGTGTCGGTGTGGGTGGGGCTTCGGGGGGTGGTGGGGGCAGGGGCGGTGTGCTGTTGGTCAGACAGGTGGGGATTGGTGTGGACGGTGGTGGTGGGGGCGGCACTGTCTTGGGTGCTTCGGAGGCTTGGGTGACTGCGGGGGCTTCGGAGGGTGGGGCTTCGAGTGGGTCGCAGGATGTGGGTGGGGCGAGTGGGGGTGGCGGGGGTGAGAGGGGGGTGATGTTGCCGGGGTAGGTGGTGGTGGGGTTGATGGTGCTCGGGTTGGTGGGGGCGGTGGTGTTCTTGGTGCAGGGTTGGCTCGGGGGTGGGGTGGTGGTGGGGGGAGCGTCGGCGGGGACGTTGGCTTTCGGTGTGGCGTCGGTGTGCGGCGGAGGGGGGAGGGCGGGTAGCCGGTCGCCGAGGTCGCGGTACACGTCCTCCAGGCGTGTGGCGGCGGATTGGGCGGCTGTGGGGTCGGTGGCTTGCTCTTGGGCCAGGTTCAGGGCATGGGCCGCCTTGTCGAGGTGCTGGTGCAGCGCGATGCCGTGGGCGGCGAGTCGGTCGGCGGTGTCGGCCAGGGTGTGACAGCGGGCGGTGAAACGTTCGGCGCCGCCGCCGGTCCAGATCTGGGCGCCACGTCGGGCGGTCTCGGCGAGTGCGTCGCGCAACTCGGCCAGCCGGACGGCGGCCAGGCGCCAACCGTCGGCCGCTGCGGCCACCTCGCCGGGGCGGGCCGCGTGAATCGCCGCGTACGTGTCCACGGCGTCGGGGGTGCTCATCGCGAGGCCGCCGTCCGCAGCAGCGTGCCGACCTCGGTCTCGGTGGCGGTGAACCGGTCGGCGGTGTGGCCGAGTTCGATCCGGGTGGTGGCCAACTCGGCGCGAATTTGCGCCAACAGCTCGACCATCTCGGCCGCCGCTCGGCGGTGTCGGTCGGTCAACTCGGCGGCGCCCGGGAGCGTCCCCAGGGCATCGGGGCCAAGGGCGGTGTCGGCCGCGACCCGGGCGGGCTCGGCGAAGCAGCCGCGCGCGAGGTAGTCGGCGCCGATGTTGTGCAAGCGCCGGACCAGTCCGTGCAGTTCGCCGGTATCGACCGCGTAGCCCGTTGTGCCTTCGCCGTCGGTGCGGGACATGCCACCACCCCCTGATGAGTACGTGAGCCGAGTGCTGCCTGCTCGGGAAACGATCAGGTTGGCACGTGGTCACTCCGCGTGCCCGACTGCCTGTGGACAACCCGGGGACACATCACCCCGAAGAGTGAAACCCGCCGAAAATCCGCTTGGTTGTCCACAGATTGTTCGACGGCGGGCGATTCGTCCGGCCCTCGGGCGCAATCTGGAGGCGTCGTGAACACACCGGACGAACTCCGGCGAACTCCGGGCGACCCGGACAAGCACCGCACGAGGGAGCGATCATGCACACCATCGAGACCTTCGCCGAACTGGACGACGAGCTGGCCACCGTCGATTCCACGCCACGCGCACTGGCCGCCGTCGCGCTCGCGCTGCACACCGTGCAGCAGGTGGTGCACGCGTGGAGCGGCAAGCCGGACCGGGGCGGCTGCCTGTGCCGGGTGGCCGACGAACTCGGGGACGCGCGGGAGATCGTCGGCCGGATCGTGGGGCCCGATTGCGCGACAGTCGTTCCGCTGCCGGGCGGAGACCCGGCCGCCGTGCCGATCGCGGGCGCCGCCCGGGTGCTCGGGCGGGTCGCCAAGGTGCTCACGCTGCTGGCCCGACAGGGCGTCGCGGACAACCCCTGCGGGGACTGGGCCAGGTTGGAGCCCGCCCAGCGGCGGGCCTGCGCGGCGGCCTGGGCGATCGTTTTTCGCAACCTGGTGCGGCTGCGTGCCGCCGAGGAGACCGCGACCTGGTCGGGGCTACCGCATCGGCACGCCCCGGCGATCCCGCCGCGCCGGCGACGCGGTGTGGCACACGTGGTGCCCTTTCCGGCGCGGCTCGCATGATCGAGTCCGGTGGGCGGCGCGTCCTCGGGGGAGGATGGGCACATGGATCTGCGTATCTTCACCGAACCCCAGCAGGGCGCGACCTACGAGACGCTCCTGAGCGTGGCCAAAGCCACCGAAGACCTCGGTTTCGGGGCCTTCTTCCGCTCGGACCACTATCTGCGCATGAGCGGCGACGGCCTGCCCGGTCCTACCGACGCCTGGATAACGCTGGCCGGACTGGCCCGGGAGACCAAGCACATTCGGCTGGGCACGTTGATGACGGCGGCGACGTTCCGGCTGCCCGGCGTGCTCGCGATCCAGGTCGCGCAGGTCGACGCGATGTCCGGCGGGCGCGTCGAACTGGGCATCGGCGCGGGCTGGTTCGAGCAGGAGCACACCGCCTATGGGATCCCGTTCCCGCGCGAGAAGTTCGACCGGCTCGAAGAACAACTGGACATCATCACCGGCCTTTGGGACACCCCGGTCGGCGATACCTTCGACTACGACGGGCGCTACTACTCGCTGGCCGACTCGCCCGCGCTGCCCAAGCCCGCGCAGCGCCCGCACCCGCCGATCCTGATCGGCGGCTTCGGCGCCAAGCGCACACCGGCGCTGGCCGCGCGCTTCGCGAACGAGTTCAACATCCCGTTCGCATCGGTGCAGACCAGCGCGCAGCAGTTCGACCGGGTGCGCGACGCGCTCGTCGAGCATGGTCGCAAGAGCGAGGACCTGGTCTTGTCGAACGCGCTCGTGGCCTGCGTGGGCAAGGACGACGCCGAGGTGGCCCGCCGCGCCGCGGTGATCGGCCGCGAACCCGCCGAACTCAAGGAGAACGGTCTCGCCGGCTCGCCCGCCGAAGTGGTCGACCGGATCGGCCGCTTCGCCGAAATCGGCTCGACCCGGATCTACTTCCAGATCCTGGACCTGCACGACCTGGACCACCTGGAGCTGATCGCCTCGGAGGTGATGTCCCAACTCGGCTGAGCCGAGGGCCCCGTGGCCATCGGCGGCACGGGAAAGGGCCCTGTCGCAGCCCGTGCGCTGCGACAGAGCCCCTCTCTCACCCCACCGCCCCCGGTGCTACAGCGGGCGGCCGTTCGGTGTGTTCCCTCGTCGTCAGACGGTCGCGGGAGTGTCCCCGTCGTCCTCGCCGAAGGTGCCACTGCCGGCAAGCAGCGTGCTGCGGGTGCCGCGGCTGCGGTACCACATGACGCCGCCGATCATCAGGAGCGTGCCGCCGGCGGTGCCGAGCAGGCGCGGGTCCAACAGGGCACCGGTGTGCGCGAGCCCACCGCCTCCGCCGCCGTTGCCGCTCCCGGCCGAACTGCCGGAGCTGGTGCCGGTCGTGGTGCCCGTGGTCGTGCCGGCGGTGGTGCCCGCGGTGGTGCCCGCGGTGTCACCGGCGGTCGTGCCGGTCGTGGTTCCGGTGGTCGTGCCCGCGGTCGTCCCGGCGGTGTCACCGGCCGTCGTGCCGGTCGTGGTGCCCGTGGTGGTGCCGGTGCTCGAACCGTTGGTCGCCCCGGCACGCGTGAGGGTGACCTTGAAGGGGCGCTCCACCTTGGGTCCGGTCTCGGTGGTCGTGACCGTCAGGATGTAGTCGCCGTCCACCCAGGGAGCCGCCGCCCGGGGGAAGGGGGCGAGTGAGGCCGTGAACCGACCGCCGGCATCGGTTGTGGTCGTGGGTAGTTCGACCGGGGCGAACGCGGTGTCGTTCTTCTTGGTGATCACGGCCTTGAACGGCACATTCGCGGGGAAGTTCGTCAGCGTGAGGGTGTAGTTCACCTGCACACCGGTCGCGTCGGGAATCTTGATCTCGTCGTTGAAGCCCACGGTCGGCGTGACGGTGGCCAGCACCTTCCAGGCGGTTCCCTCGAGCTTCAGGTTGACCCGGGCGAGGTCGTTCGCCACGACCGCGCCGGCGTCGTCCAGGCACTGGGCTCGGATGCGGTAGTCACCTTCGGCGCCGCCCGAGATGATCAGCTTCTGCGTGATCGCCGGCTTGCGGTCCGCGGGAAGGGCCTGGGGAGAGAACCCGCCGATGCGCGTCTCGGTGCCGCCGCCGGGAGGGGTCAGCAGGAACAGGAACTTCGTCGCGCCCTGCGGGCATGCCTTCAACGAGGTGATGTTCCCCTTCGTCAAGAGCTCGCCGGTCGTGGGGTCGAGGACGAGGGTGTCCTCCGCGCCGGTCGGCGGGGTGGTCGTCGGCGGCGTGGTGGTCGGTGGCGTGCTGGTGGGCGGTGAGGTGGTCGGGGGCTCGGAGGTGGGCGGAGCCGCCACGCCCCACGTCTTGCCGTCCGCCGCGTCCGCCGTCGTGATGTCGACCGACGCGGGTTCGCTCAACAGCGTGCCGATGTCGCTCACGCACTGCGCGGTCAACTTGAACGTGCCCGTGAGGTCGGTCCCCGCCAGGAACAGCCGGATCGCCGTGGTGCGGTTGGGGATCCGATCACCGGGAAGCTCGTCGCCGACCTCGCCACCGATCAGGCGCGGCGCGGTCAGCGTGCCCCCGCTGACGCTCCAGCGGAAATTGGTGGCCGGCGCCGCACAGGGCACCGTCGCCTTCATCGTCACCTTGGTGTCGATCTTGCCGGTACCCGGAGCGACGACGATCGTCGGAGTCGGGGAACCGGGGTCGGCCGCCGCCGCGAGCGTCGGCATGGCCGACATTACGAGCAGCCCGGCTCCGCACGATGCCAGCACGCGCGCGAGTCTTAGGCTCATCTGGTCAACTCCGTTGAGAGGAAAGGAAACGGGGACGGATCGCAAGTGGGCCACCGGGAGGATTCCCGGCGGCCCAAGGCGTTGTCACCGACGCCGCGTCACCACCACAGGCGGGACGAGTCGAGGGTGATCGAGACCGAGGAGGTCGCCTTCGAGTCCGTGCCGGAGAGCACGAGCGTGTAGGAACCGTCGGCCACGGACGCCGGGAGCGTCAGCAGCGCGCCGCCCCAGGTGCCGTTGGGCGCGATCTGCGGCTGCAACGAGACGGGGGTGGCGGTGCCGTCGGCGGCACGCACGACACCGTCCACGTGCTCACCGGGCGCGAAGCCGCGGAACAGGACCAGGCCGAAGCGCAGGGCGCCGATCTTGGTGGGCAGCGCGCGGACCTCGGGCGAAAGCGAGCTCCACACGCCGCTGTTGACGCGCAGGTCGACCGAGGCGGGCTCGGTGATGGTCAGCACGCCGTCCGCGCCGGTCGTGTAGCACTGCGCGACCAGCTTGTGCGCGACGCCTTCCTGCGCGGCGGAGCCGACCGGGAAGAGCGCCCGCAGGCCGACGACCGCGGTGTCCGCGACCTTGTCGGCGGGCAGCGGCGTACCCAGGAACGACCCACCGAAGACCCGCTCGTTGGCGTCGGGCGAACGCACGACGAACCGGAAGGCGGTCGCGTCGGGGCCACAGGGAACACTCGCGCGCACGGTCGCCTTGCCGGTGGCGTCGGCCGGACCGTACAGCGGGCTGACCTTGATGGTGCCCGATGCCGTGGTCGCCGAAGAAGTGGGTGCGGCGTCCGTGGCGATGGCCGGCACCGCGGCGATCGCCAGCGCGGCCGGAACCGCGACGGTGAGCGCGAGCAGACGACGAAGCTTCATGAAATGCCCTTCCGGGGTCAATGGGATCGAGCAAAACAGCACGCGGCGACCTGGTGGGCGTCCGCGGGGGAAACGTCAGGGGCCGGTGATGGCAAACGGATGAGCGATCCGCCACCGTCGGGTGAACTTTGGCTCGAAAGCCCCTGGAGTCGTGCGACCGGTGAACCGTGGTACCTCGGCCCGGCGTCGATCAGGGCCTGAATGCGAATGGCCCGGATCGGGAGCTGCGCGGGGCCTGGGCCCAGTCGATGAACACCGCACGAAGGTCGGAGTATTCGCACGGCAGGTGCTTCTGATCGGGCCGGACGCGGTGCTTCCCGGGATCGGACTCCGGTCTGTGCCGACGCCCCCGACGATGTCCCGGAGCCGAGTGGTGGTCGGGTTCGCCCGAACCTCCGGCTTGTCGCCGCAGCCACCGAACCCGTCACCGTACCGATCCCGCGCACCCTGCCCCGCCTGGAACTCTGCGGAGGCGACGGGCCGTCCCTGAACCCCCGATTCGGGACGGCCCGTCACTCGATCACATGCTGCGGTGTGGCTCGGGCGTCGACTAGGAGACGAAGCCGAAGGTGGTCCAGATCGGGAGCTGCGCGGGGGCCTTGGCCCAGTTGATGAACGCGATGGTGTCCGTGTCGGGCTCGGTGTCCAGCGGGTCGTAGACGAAGTAGACCGAGCGGTTACCGATGAAGCCGGTGGCGTTGGGCGCCTTGCCGTCGATGCTGCGCGGGGTGAAGCCACCGGTGTGGTTGGTCACGCCCGAGGCGGGGGTGGTCTGCTCGCCGTACGCGGCCTGCGAGTAGGGGATGATCGCGTTGTTCGAGAGGATCTGCGGCGCGTCGCCGCGGTTCTCCTGCGCGCTCTGGTTGACCGTCGCGGCGCACGCGCCGTTGGCGGTGGCGGTCGGGTCGAAGCCGAGCACCTTGTCGATGAACTCCTGGCGGGTACCGGAGCCGGCCTGCGGGATGTGCTTCTCGATCGTGCCCGACAGGCTGGAGTTGATCTGGTTCCAGTCGGTGATCGTGCACTTGTAGATGTCCTGGAGCTGCGCGCGGGTCACGTTGGTCGGCGCACCGGGCTTCTTGGTGGCCCAGGTGACCGCGTCACCGGCGACGCGGGTGAAGGTCAGCGTGGTCTCGGGCGTGCCGGCCTTGGGGCCACGCGAGGACCGGATGAAGCTCAGGCAGTTGGCGCTGGTACCGGCGCGCTCGGCCAGCAGGGCGTTGATGCCCGCGCTGGAGCCGTTCGGCCACGGGTTCTTGCCGGTACCGTACTGGGTGTCACAGGCGGCCTTGCCGGTCGCCTGGCCACCGGCGGGAACGCCGGCGTTGACGGTTATCCAGTTGTTGCCACCCGGATCGACATTGGCCGCATAGTCCGAGCCGAGCGCCGCGGTGACGTTCTGCAGCGTGTCCGAACCGGCGTTGACGTAAGTGGCGGCGTTCGCCGAGGCGTTGGCGCCGACGACGAGGGCCATGGCGGCGGTCGCGGTGCCCAGTACGGTGGCGGTCTTGCGCATGCTGAAGACGCTGGACATTCGAAGTCTCAACTCTCTCTTGGCATTTGCTGGCCGTCGACCGCAGTGGCCGACGCCGACAACGCTGCCGGCGGCTTGATCGTCGTGGGATGTCCGGCAGGGAAACGGGACCGGGCCCAACGAGGCGTCGACGCGAACGAGCCGCACCTGTAACGGAAACCGGATACGCCGGAACCCCGACGGCACGGATATGACGCCTGCCGTACACCCTCGGCACCGGTTGTTTCCGTAGCGGACAGTCGCCGGGGTGCTGCGCTCTGGTTGTCTCCAGGCGAGGGGCATCCGGCTTGATCGCCGGGCGACATGACGAATGGTCAGGTCGGTTCGCCACCCGCTTCCAGGAGCCGACATCCATGGCACATCCGCCCGTGTTCGCACCCGAGTCGCCGGAACTCATCGATTCGCCCCGGCGGATCGTGGTACGTCGGACCAGGGCCGATCACGCGTTCCGCTGGACCACACGCGGCGTGGCGATCCTGGTCCTGGGACTGCTCGTCGCGATCGGCGGCTACCTGCTCTACCAGGGCAGCAGCGCGCTCGACCGGGCCGGTTGGGGATTCCTCACCGAGGACGTGTGGGAACCCAAGAGCGGCACCTTCGGCGTTCGCGGCCTGCTCACCGGGACCGTCCTGGTGGCCATCGTCGCGCTCGTCGTCGCCGTACCCATCGCCCTCACCGCGGCCCTGTACATCACCGAATTCGCACCCCGGCGCCTGCGCGGCGTACTCACCTCCATCGTGGACCTGATGGCGGCGGTGCCCAGCATCATCTACGGCATCTTCGGCTTCTTCGTGCTGCAACCCCAGCTCATCCCGGTCAGCCGATGGCTGGCCACCACCTTCGACTTCCTGCCGATCTTCGAGATCCGCACGATCGACGTGAAGGCCCGTTTCGTGGACAGCCAGTTCAGCTCCTCGCTGTTCATCTCCGGTGTGGTGGTCTCCACCATGGTCATCCCGATCTGCTGCTCGGTCAGCCGTGAGGTGTTCGGTCAGGCGCCGCCCGGCGAGAAAGAGGGCGCCCTCGCGCTCGGCGCCACCCGTTGGGGGGTGATCCGCGCGGTGGTCCTGCCGTTCGGACGCGGCGGCATGATCGGCGGCATCATGCTCGGCCTGGGCCGAGCCCTGGGCGAGACCATCGCCGTCGCGATGATCATCTCGTTCAACACCGACTTCTCGTTCCGCATCCTCGACGGCCAGGGCTCGACGATCTCCTCGTTGATCGTCCTGAAGTACGGCGAGGCCGACACCGAGTCGATCTCCGCGCTGATGGCCGCCGGCCTCGCGCTCTTCGTCCTCACCCTCGCCGTCAACACCGTCGCCGGTGTCCTGGTCGCCCGCTCGCGCAGCGGCAAGTCCACCGAGATCTGAACCGCGAACAACGGCTCCACCAGACCCACCATCGAGGGGATCCACGACGATGACCGTCACCGAGCCGATCGTTCGGCCCGGGCCCGACGCGCCGCCGCCCGCGTCCGCGCCGCGACCACCGGAGGAAGCCCGCGTGGCGTTGCGCCGCGTGGCGCCCGACGACATCGGCGTCGCACTCGGCGCCGCGGTCGCCGGCGCGAGCTTCGCGTGGGTGCTGTACGGGCGCATCCTGCCGGTCGCCGGCTGGCAGGGCTACCTGATCACCGCCTACGTGAGCTTCTTGCTGCTGTACGCGATCGCCACCCGCATGCGCCTGGACCGGGTCGCCGCGAGCGACCGGGTCGCCGGCGCGATGATCTCCACCGGTGCGGCCCTGATGGTCGCCACGGTGGTGACCGTGATCGGCTACGTCTTCGTCAAGGGCTTCGGTCGGATCCTGCACGCCGACTTCTTCACCGCCACCCAGCGACACTTCAGCGCCCTGAGCGCCGACGGAGTCGCGGTCGGCGCCGCACACGCCATCGTCGGCACCTTCGAACAAATGGGCATCGCGATCGTGCTGAGCGTCCCGCTCGGAGTGATCGCCGCGATCTACATGAACGAGGTCGGTGGCCGGTTCGCCTCGGTGGTGCGGGTGGTCGTCGAGGCGATGACCGCCATCCCCTCGGTGGTCGCGGGCCTGTTCGTCTACGCCTTCTTCGTCATCTCGCTCGGCCAGGGCTTCTGCGGCCTGGCCGCCGGACTCGCGCTCTCGGTCGAGATGATGCCGGTGGTCACGCGAGCCACCGAAGTGGTGCTGCGCCTGGTCCCCAACGGCCTGCGCGAGGCCTCGCTGGCGCTCGGCGCGAGCGAGTTCCGCACGCTGTGGAACGTGGTGCTGCCGACCGCCCGCAGCGGCCTGGTCACCGCGGTCATCCTCGGCTGCGCCCGCGTGGTCGGCGAGACCGCGCCCGTACTGCTCGTCGCCGGCGGCAGCGCGGGCATGAACTGGAACCCGTTCAGTGGTGTGCAGAACTCGTTGCCGTACTTCATCTGGGAGAACTACAAGTCGCCCAGCGACCAGCTCAACTCCCTCGCCTGGGGCGCCGGCGTCACCCTGCTGCTGATCGTCCTCGTGCTGTTCACCCTCGCACGCCTGATCGGCGGGCGGACCCCCGGCGAGTCCGGTCGCCGCAAGCGGCAGCGCGCCGCCGCCAAGTCCCTCACCCCGGAGCCCACTTCATGACCAGGATCAAGCGCGTCCCCGCGCTCTTGCTACGGCTGGCGATCGCCTCCGCACTCGCCGTGCCCTTGATCACCGTGCCGACCGGCACCGCCTCGGCCGCCGCCGGGATCAACGGCAGCGGGTCCACGTGGAGTGCGCCCGCGACCAAACAATGGGCGGCCGACGTCGCCGCCCGCGGTCTCGCGGTCGACTACAACCAGAACGGCTCCACCGCCGGGCGCACCGACTTCATGCACCACCTGGTGGACTTCGCCGTCTCCGAGATCCCCTTCCAGGGCAACTACGTCGACCGCACCGGCGCCTCGACCGACGAACTCGCCGCGCTGGCGAGCTCGAACACCAAATTCAAGTACCTGCCGATCGTCGCCGGCGGCACCTCGTTCATGTACAACCTGAAGATCCGCGGCCAGCAGGTCCGCAACCTGCAACTGTCGCCCAGGACCATCGCCGGGATCTTCACCAACCAGATCAAGGTGTGGAACGACAAGGCGATCAAGGACGACAATCCGGCACTGGCGCTGCCCGCCACCCCCATTACCCCGGTCGTGCGCTCGGACGGCTCGGGCACCAGCGCACAGTTCACCGCGTTCCTGACCAACCAGGTCAACGACATCTGGCGGCCGTTCTTCCCCGGCGGGATGACGTCGGAATTCCCGGTCAAGGGTGCGGCCAAGGCACAGGCGGGCTCCGAGGGCGTGGCCAACTACGTCGCGGCCGGATACGGCGAGGGCGCGATCACCTACGTCGAGACCGCCTACGCCATTCAACGCCAATTCCCGGTGGCCTCGGTCAAGAACGCCGGCGGCGTGTACACCCAGCCCACGTCCGACGCGGTGTCGATCGGGCTCACCAAGGCCCGGTTGAACCAGGACAGTACGCAGATCCTCGACGACGTCTACACCAACCCCGACCGGCGCGCCTACCCGATCTCCAGCTACAGCTACATGATCGTGCCGGCGGCGAAACAGTTCGGCTTCGACGAGGCCAAGGGCGAGACGCTGGGCAAGTTCATCAAATACTTCCTGTGTGCGGGACAGGCCAGGGCCCCCGAACTGGGCTACTCGCCGCTGCCGCCCAAGCTGGTCAGCTTCGGCTACGAGGCGATCAAGTCGATTCCCGGCGCACCCGATCCGGGCGCGCTGCCGGCCAACTTGAACAAGCCGACCAAGGCGGAGTACGACGCCTGCCCGAACCCGACCTACAACCCGTCGTGGGTACCGCCGGAGCAAAAGCAACAACAGCAACAGAACGTCCCCGGCAGCACCAACCAGAACAACAACACCACGAACAACGGCAACGGGAACGGCAACGGCAACGGAACCGGCAACACGCCCAAGCCCGGTGACACCCCCGGCGCGAACACCCCCGGCGGCCAAGGAGAGAACGGCACCGGCGGCACCGGCGACCAAAACACCGGCGAAGTCCTGGCCGGCGGCGACAAGTCCGGCCCCGCGGGGCCGGTCAGCGCCGGATCGGTGGAAAGCGGCGACTCGCCGCCCCTGCCCCCCGTGTGGTTCTACGCGCTGACACTGGTGTGCCTGGCCGGCGCGGTGTTCGGCGCACCCTTCCTGTACAGCCGCCTCGGTCGAGGGCGTGGGCCCGATGTCGGTTGAGTCGGGTGACCGGGAGATGTCCGGTCCGTGCGTCGCAGACGAACTTTCGAACACCGTGTCGGATTCCGCTCCCCCGGTACCGCCGCGCCGCGCGAGGATCGGCGCGGGTCGTCCTCGCCGGGGGGAGCCGTCCCCGAACGCGGGCGTCAGAAGTGGAGTTGCCGTGAGCGGCATCGAACCATCCACCGCCTCGCGCGGTCGCGTGCCGACCGTCGGTGGAGTCATCGCGCTGTGCGTCGCCCTGCTCGCGGGATGGCTGAGTGTGATCGTCGGCTCCGCCGGCGCGGCCGAGCCCCGCCCGACGGTGACCGTGTCGCAGAACACGAGCCTGGTCAACCAGCGAATCCTGGTCAAATGGACCGGATTCACCCTGGCCGCCGGCACCAACAGTGTGGTCGTCATGCAGTGCAAGGGCACCTCGCCCCAGCCCCGCGACTGTTGGGCGCCGCGCTGGACCGAGAACGGCAACGAGGTCAAGCAGCCGGACTCGTCACCGCCGGGAGCCGCCACCAAGCAGACCGGACTGCCCACCGCCGCCGACGGATCCGGCCAGGTGTGGATCCAGGTACGGCCGGCGCTGCGACTGTCGGAACTGGGCTGCTCCGACCGCCAGGCATGCTCGATCGTGGCATTCGTGATGCCCGCCGCCGGGAGCACCGTCACCTCGTTCACGCCATTCCACGTGGACCTGGGTGAGTCGTACGGCCCCAAGGACACCGACATGGCGCTCGCCTTCGCCGCCGGGCAGGCCGCGTTCACGCCGCTGTCCTTCGTGCCCGCACCCGACGCGTGCCCCGGCATGGAGCACCCGGACCTCTCGGTCAACGGGTCCGGTGAGTTCACCCAGGCCGGCGCCTCCTGGGTGTTCGGGCTGTGCGGCGCCCGGACCAGCCCGGTCAACATGACGGTGAGCGCCGG
Organism: Embleya sp. NPDC059213; assembly: GCF_042754445.1. Lineage (NCBI taxonomy): Bacteria > Bacillati > Actinomycetota > Actinomycetes > Kitasatosporales > Streptomycetaceae > Embleya > Embleya sp. NPDC059213. Next base: position 57,794 of record NZ_JBHZAV010000031.1, on the reverse strand, counting down.
CTCCGGCCCCAGCGGTCGCGAAGCGTTCCTCGGCAACCTCGTCGACGTCGGCGTCACCCAACAGCCCATCGGCGGCCCCCTCGACAAGGCCCGTCCGGTGGCGCTGCCGACCATCCGGGACAAGGACAAGACCGTGTACGCGCCGCTGACCAACGGCGCGCTGGTCTTCTCGTTCAACATCGACGACGTGCAGACACACCTGCCCATCCCGTCGATGAAGCTGACCCCCCGATTGATCGCGAAACTGATCACCGGGGCCTACCTGCCTTTCGAACACGAGCCCGGCGCCATCCTGAATTTCTATGACGACCCCGAGTTCAAGGCCCTCAACGGGACATACTCCTGGCCCACCGCCGCGCGCACCCCGATCCTGCGCGGCGTCCAGGACGACACCATCTGGGCGCTCACCGCATGGCTTGCCTCCGACCCGGAGACGGTCACCTGGCTCTCCGGCACACCCGACGCCAGTGGCATCGTGTGCCCGCCGGAATGGCGGATCGGCAAGGCGACCTATCCGCTGGCGGTGTACACCAACCGGGTCGAGATGCTCTCCAACACGAACGTGCCGCAGACGGTCTACGAAGACGTCGTCAACCGGCTCGGCAACGCGGTGCCCACCAACCGCAGCATGACCGAGGTCGGACCCAAGGACGACGGCCAGGACAAGTACGGATCCCACTACGTGATGGCCATCACCACGGTCGAGGCTGCCACCCGCATGGGCACCCCGGTGGCCAAGATCCGCAACGCCGCAGGCAACTTCGTCGACCCGACCGACCCCGCGACCGTGCGCGCCGGCCTCGCCGTCGCCAAGCCGGGGCCGGACGGGGTGACACTGACCAACGACTACCGCAACACCGCGCAGAACGCCTACCCGCTCACCGTCACCGACGTGGCGATGGTCTCCACGGACAAGCTCACCGCCGCCAAGGCGGCCAAGATCGACACCTTCCTCGCCTACGCGGCAACCGCCGGCCAGGTACAGACCGGGAGCTTCAGGCCCGGCGCGCTGCCGCCCGGCTACACCCCGCTCAGCGACGCGCAGAAGCAGCAGATCGCCGCCGCCCGCTCGAAGATCGCCGCCGCGCCCAAGTGGACCGGCGAGACCCCGCCGCCCATCACCGCGCCGGTCGACCAGGGCACCGGCGCCGGCAACTCGGGCGGTTCGAGCGCCGGCAACGGCAGCCCGAACACCCCGGGCACGATCGACCCCGGCAACACCCCGACCGCGGCGCCCTCGACCGCGCCCTCCACCGCCCCCGTCGGCGCGGCCGCCCCGCCCACCGACAAGGGCCCGTTCCCCTCGGTCGCCAACGTGATCAAGGACGCGCTCGACGGCGACCCGTCCGCAGTCGTGCTGCTGGTCCTGATGTGCGTGAGCGGCGCCGCGCTGATCGCCTGCCCGGTACTGCTCTCGCTCGGACACAAGCGCCGCACCGGTGGCTGGCCGCCACCGGTAGCCGCCGTCCTGCGCCTGATCGGTCGCCAGGGGGCCACCGCATGACCGCCGACACCGTCTCCAAGGTGCCCGCGACCGCGCCGGCGACCGCACCCGCGACCGACCCTGCGCCCGCGAGCGCACCCGCGGGCGCCAACGGGCGACCGCCGGCGACCGCGGGCAAACCCCGCAGCGCGCGCCCGGACCCGTACACGATCGCCGGCGCGTCCGTCGCGCTGCTCGCCCTGCTCATCGCGGGCTTCGTCGGCTACCTCTACGTGGTCTCCGACATCCAACAGGCCCGCGACCAGAGCATCCTGGCCGACCGACTCTCCGACGAGCTCTACCGCGACGTGGGCCCGCTCGGCGGCAACATCGACAAGGGCAGCCCGGTCGCGATGCTGCGCATCCCCGCGATCGGCGTGCGCCAGGTCGTGGTCGAGGGCACCACCGCGGACTCGCTCGCCAAGGGCCCCGGACACCTGCGCACCAGCGGCCTGCCCGGCCAGGGCGGGCACAGCGTGATCATGGGCCGCTCGCACACCTTCGGCGGCCCGTTCCGCGACCTCGGCAAGCTGCGCGTCGGCCAACGCATCGAAGCCACCACCCAACAGGGCGAGTTCACCTACAAGGTGATCGAGCGCAGGCACGTGGCCAACGGCAAGGACGACGTGCTCGCGCCCGGCCGGGAGAACCGGCTCGTGCTGATCACCGCCGACTCGTGGATCCGACCCGGTGGGCGCACCGTCGTCATCGCCGAACTACAGGGCGCCCCCAAGGCCCAGGAGGGTCGCCGTCCGCAAGGTCTACGCGCGGACGAGAAGGGCACCGGCGGCTACGCGGACGCCGGCGTGCGGCTGCTGCTGTGGGCACAGGCGTTCACGCTCGTGCTCGTCGTCCTGGTCTGGGCGCTGCGCCGCCACCCCGATCGCCGAGTCACGCTCCTGCTCGGCACCCCGGTCGTGCTCGCCGTCGTGTGGGCACTGTACGAATCCGCCGCTCGCGTACTCCCGGCGACGCTCTGACGCCGGTTCTCGTCCCGTCCCACTCCACACCCCGGAGGCTCCGCACGTGACCAGCCCGGACAGCGGTGCGACGACTCTCGCTCCCGCAGCCGAGACCCAGCCTTTACCGGTTCAATCCGCCGGCGGGCGTGGCTCGACGCTCACCGCGGATGCCGTCAGCGCCTGGTTCGGCACCCACAAGGTGCTCGAACGCGTCGACCTCGTGATGGCGGCCAACTCCGTCACGGCCCTGATCGGGCCGTCCGGCTGCGGCAAGTCCACCTTCCTGCGCATCCTCAACCGGATGCACGAACTGGTGCCCAGCGCGCAACTCGCGGGCCGGGTCCTGCTCGACGGCGAGGACATCTACGACTCCACCCGCCGTCCGATCGAGACCCGCCGACGGGTGGGGATGGTCTTCCAAAAGCCCAACCCGTTCCCGGCGATGTCCATCTACGACAACGTGGTCGCCGGCCTGAAGCTGACCGGCGTGCGCAACGTCGACAAGGACGCCGTCGTGGAGTCCTCGCTGGTGCGGGCCGGCCTGTGGATGGAGGTGAGAAATCGGCTCCGCCAACCCGGCGGCGCACTCTCCGGAGGCCAGCAGCAACGTCTCTGCATCGCCCGCTCCCTGGCGGTCGACCCGGACGTGCTGCTCATGGACGAGCCTTGCTCGGCACTCGACCCGACCTCCACCCGGCGGATCGAGGACACCATCGGCGAACTGCGCGACGACATCACCATCGTGATCGTCACCCACAACATGCAGCAGGCCCAACGCGTATCCGACCACTGTGCGTTCTTCCTCGCGGCGGAGAACACCCCCGGCCACATCGTCGAGGCCGGACCCACCACCGCGATCTTCGGCGCCCCCCGCGACCCTCGGACGGCCGACTATGTCGCCGGTCGCTTCGGATGAGTCGCGGGCCCCGGACGGTACGCCGGAACGGCACGCGCGCTACGACGTCCACCTGGACGCCGAGCAGCACGTGCGGTGGCGGCTCATCGCCCCGAACGGCCGCGTGCTCGCGCGGTCCGCTCGGGGCCATGTCACGGCGGGGGCCTGCCGTATCGAGCTGGACCGGCTGCGTCGCCGGGTCGTCGACCTCGTGCCCGTCATCGGACGGGCCACGGGCGCGCCGGGATGGTTCTGGAGCGTGGCTCTCGAACCCAGCGCCCCCGTGGCGTTGTCGGCCCGCACCTACGAACGCCTGGAGAGCTGCCAGGTGTCCTACGAGAGATTCGTCCGCCTGCTGACCGTCACCGAGCCCGACGACTGGTGACCCCGGGCCGCGCGCCCGCCGCGATCGCGACGATCGCGGCGGCGCGCCCCCGCAGTGGACTCTCCCGTCACGGGAGAGGGCACTGTGGTCGCTCGGAGGTGATGAGGATGCTCCTCGGCATCGGAGACTTCGCACGTGCCACGGGCCTGACCGTCAAGGCGCTGCGTTGGTACGACGAACAGGGCGTGCTGGTGCCCGCGGACGTGGACCCGCACACGCGCTACCGCCGCTACACGATCGACCAAGTCGAACGGGCGGGCCTGGTCCGTGCACTGCGCTCGGCCGGTGTACCACTCGCGGCCATCCGCGACACGATGCACGAAGGCGGCTGCGCGCACGAGGCGTTGCGCGTGCGACGGGAGGCGGTGCGGACCGAACGGGCGCGCGAGGATCGAGCGCTCGCGACGGCGGAACGGGTGCTCGCGGGTGCGGGTTTCGCCTACGACGTGCGCCTGCGGGCGACGCCGCCTCGGGCCTGGGTCGGGGTGGTCGAGTACGTCGTATTGCCGGCGGACGCGGACGCGGGGCCGGTGATCGCGGACTCGGGTGGTGCCGTCGTGGATGCGGACGTCGCGATCGAGGGCGCCTTCTCGGATTTGTACGCGAGCCTGCACGCGGACGGCATCGCGCCCATCGGAGCTTTCTGGCTGGACCTGGGTCGACCAGCGGACGACGCCGGCGCCGAGGTCGGGCTGTGCGTGCCGATCGCCGCGCCGGTACCCGAGGGCTGGTCGGTGCCCGGACGTCGGACCATCACCGGCACCCGCCCGGCCGGCCGCGAACTGACCACCGACCACGTGCTCACCGACGACGACGCCGGCGACGGGACCGCCGTGCACCCGGCGTTCGCCGCGCTCGTGCGGGCCGCCGCCGAACAGGAGTTGTCGATCGACCTGGGCAGTGTGCGACAGCACTGCCCGCGAGAGGCCGCAGGCGCGCCGGCGGGCGCGACCCGTACTGCGGTGGAACTGTCCGTTGACGTCGACGAGTGAGGGCGCAACCGAGGATGCGGTCGCAGGCACGGTCGCAGGCGCGTCGGGGCGGTGCCGGAGGGCGGTTCGGAAGCTGCGTCGGTGGGCGCGCCGGCGGGGGTGCACACCGGGAAAAAGCGATCGTCGGTGACCGGGTGCCTGGCACATAATCGGCCTGGTGTTCCTGACCATCGCAACCACTCATCAGCCCGCCACCGACCTCGGCTTCCTGCTGCACAAGCACCCCGGGAAGGCGCAACGGTTCTCCACGACCTACGGCGAAGCACACGTTTTCTACCCCGAGGCGGACGACGCGCGCTGCACCGCGGCGCTGCTGCTCGACGTCGACCCGATCGCGCTCACCCGCGGGGTCAAGCGGGGCAAGGGCGCCAAGGGCTCGCCCGACCTGGCACTCGCGCAGTACGTCAACGACCGGCCCTACGCCGCGTCGTCGTTGCTCGCGGTCGCGCTCGGCACGGTCTTTCGCACCGCGATGCAGGGGCGCTGCGACGCGCGTCCCGAGCTGGCGGCGATGCCGATGCCGTTGGAGATCGAGGTACCCGCGCTGCCCGCGCGCGGTGGCGAAGAGATGGTCCGTCGGCTGTTCGAGCCGCTGGGATGGCAGGTGAGGATCGAGTCGATTCCGCTGGATCCGCGCTTTCCGGCATGGGGCGAATCGCGCTACGTGCGCCTGGCGCTGAGCGGCACGATGTTGCTCGCCGACGCGCTGCGGCAGCTCTACGTGCTGCTGCCGGTCCTGGACAACGCGAAGCACTACTGGGTCGCGCCCGACGAGGTGGACAAGCTGCTCCGCGCCGGCGAGGGCTGGCTGTCCGGGCACCCGGAGCGCGACCTGATCGCGAGCCGCTACCTCGCGCGCCGTCCCACCCTCACCCGCAGTGCGATGGAGCGGCTCGCCGAGATCGACGACACTACGCCGGAGAACCTCGACAACGCGATACCGGACGACGCCGGCGAGGACGCCGAGGCAGCCGTGGACGCGGAGGCGGGTGCGGGTGCGGGTGCGGGTGTGACGCCGGCGGACGCGGGTGCGCCTGCGGGCGCGATGCCGGCGAGTGCGGTGGGGGTGCGGGCGGCCGAGGGCGTGGCACCCGCGCGTGCGGTCGAAGGCGTCGCGGCCGGCCTTGCGACCGAGGGACCTGCGCCCGAGACCGAGGGATCCGCGTCTGAGACCGAGGGTGCTGCTCCTGCGGCTGCGGCCCTTGCGGCCGTGCCGGCGACCGCCGAGGTGGTGGACGCAGGTGCGGGTACGACCGAGCGACCCCCGACGCTCGCCAGGCAGCGGCGGGACGCGATTCTGACGGCGCTGCGGGCGGCCGGGGCCGAGCGGGTGCTCGATCTGGGTTGTGGCGACGGCAAGTTGATCGGGGCCCTGCTTCGCGAGCCGCGCTTTCGCGAGATCGTCGGCGTCGACGTGTCCACCCGAGCGCTCACCATCGCCGAGCGCAAGCTCAAGCTCGCCCGGATGTCGGAGCGGCAACGCGATCGTGTGCGGCTTATCCAGGGCGCACTGACCTACACCGACAAGCGCCTCGCCGGCTACGACGCAGCCGTGTTGTGCGAAGTGATCGAGCACCTGGACGAACCACGCCTGCCCGCCATGGAATACGCCGTGCTCGGCTCGGCCCGACCGGCGACCGTCGTGGTCACCACCCCCAACGTCGAGTACAACGTCCGCTACGCCCCGGAAGAGGCGGGCGGCGAAGGTCTCGCGGCGGGCGCCATGCGGCACGGCGACCACCGCTTCGAATGGGACCGCGCCACGTTTCGCGCGTGGGCCGAGCGGGCGGCGGACAGGTACGGCTACGCCACCCGATTCGAACCGGTCGGCGAAGTCGACCCCGAGGTCGGCCCCTCGACCCAGATGGTCGTCTTCACCCGTACCGAGACCGACCTCGCCGGCATCCCGCACGCCCCCGACACCCCCACCCCCACCATCGACAACGAAGGCACCGGAGCAACGGCATGACCCACGACGCGAGCGCCCGCCGTGCATTGACCATGCCCGACCTGTGTCTGGTGGTCCTGATCGGCACCACCGGTGCGGGTAAGTCGACCTTCGCCCGGACCCACTTCAAGCACACCCAGGTGCTCTCCTCCGACTACTTCCGCGGACTGGTCGCCGACGACGAGAACGACCAGTCGGCCTCCGGTGACGCGTTCGAACTGCTGCACCACGTCGCCCGGATGCGTCTCGCGTCCGGCCGGCTGACCGTGGTGGACGCCACCAACGTGCAACGCGAGGCCCGCGCGCAACTGGTCAAGGTCGCCCGCGACCACGACGTGTTCCCGGTCGCGATCGTGCTCGACATCCCCGAGGCCGAATGCCAGGCACGCAACTCCGCACGCCCGGACCGGATGCACCTGCCCCCGCAGGTGGTCCAGCGTCAGCACCGGGACCTGCGCCGATCGTTGCGCGGCCTGCAACGCGAGGGCTTTCGCAAGGTGCACGTGCTCTCCGGTGTGGACGAGGTCGCCCGCGCCGAGATGGTGTACGAACGCCGATACAACGACCTGCGACACCTGACCGGCCCGTTCGACGTGATCGGCGACATCCACGGTTGCCGCGCCGAGCTGGAATCGCTGCTGCTCGAACTCGGCTACGCGATCACCCGTGACCGGACGGGGCGGCCGGTCGACGCCGCACACCCCGAGGGACGGACCGCCGTGTTCGTCGGCGACCTGGTCGACCGCGGGCCGGACACCCCGGGCGTACTGCGCCTGGTGATGGGCATGGTCGGCGCGGGACACGCGCTGTGCGTACCGGGCAACCACGAGAACAAGCTGGTGCGCGCGCTCAAGGGCCGGCAGGTCAAGACCAGCCACGGACTCGCCGAATCACTCGAACAATTGGCCGCCGAGAGCGAGGAGTTCCGCACGCAGGTGGTCGACTTCTGCGAGTCCCTGGTCAGCCACTACCTGCTCGACGAGGGCAGGCTCGTGGTGTGCCACGCCGGGTTGCCGGAGAAGTACCACGGTCGTATGTCCGGGCGAGTGCGCAGTTTCGCCCTGTACGGGGACACCACCGGGGAGACCGACGAGTACGGCCTCCCGGTGCGCTACCCCTGGGCCGACGAATACCGGGGCAAGGCGACCGTGGTCTACGGGCACACGCCCACGCCGCGCGCCGTGTGGGTGAACAACACGATCTGCCTGGACACCGGCGCGGTGTTCGGTGGCGACCTGACCGCGCTGCGCTGGCCGGAGCGCGAACTGGTCGCCGTGCAGGCCGAACAGGTCTGGTACGAGCCCATGCGTCCGTTGGCCTCGCAGGCGCCGGGTGGCCGGGACGGGCGGACCCTCGACCTGGGCGACGTACTCGACCTGAGCGCCGGCGGAGTCGGTCGCCGGCATGTCGAGACGGCCGGCGCAGGCATGGTGACGGTACGTCAGGAGAACGCGGCGGCGGCCCTGGAGGTGATGAGCCGGTTCGCCATCGACCCGCGCTGGCTGGTCTACCTGCCCCCGACGATGGCACCGTGCGCGACCAGCACGCTGCCGGGGCTGCTCGAACATCCGGCCGAGGCGTTCGCGCAGTTCCACGCGGACGGGGTCACCAAGGTGATCTGCGAGGAGAAGCACATGGGCTCGCGCGCGGTCGCCCTGGTGTGCCGGGACGAGGCCGCCGCGCGCGAGGCGTTCGGAGTGGACGAGGGGATGGGCGCGGGCGCGGTGTGGACCCGCACCGGGCGCGGCTTCTTCGCCGATCGGGCCACCACCGACGGCTTCCTGCACCGGCTGCGCGCGGCGATCGACGCGGCGGGGCTGTGGGCGGAGCTGGACACCGACTGGCTGCTGTTCGATGCCGAGTTGATGCCGTGGTCGGCCAAGGCGCAGGAGTTGCTGCGGCAGCAGTACGCCGCCGTGGGCGCGGCCGCGACCGCCGCGTTGCCGGTAGCCGGCGCCGCGCTGGCGCGTGCACTCGAACGCGGAATCGACGTCGGCGACCTGGCCGATCGCATCCGCGGTCGCGAGGCCAACGCGCACGCCTTCGTCGACGCCTACGGCCGGTACTGCTGGGAGACCGACGGCCTCGCGGGACTGCGCTTCGCGCCGTTCCAGATACTCGCCGGCCGCGCCGGGTCCTACCTGGGCCGCGACCACGAATGGCATCTCGCGCTCGCCGACCGACTGGTGGCGGCCGACCCCTCGGGGCTGCTCGCACCCACCGGCCGGCTGATCGTGGACGTCACCGACGAGCAGCAGGTCGCGGCCGGCGTGCACTGGTGGACCGAACTGACTGCGGCCGGCGGTGAGGGCATGGTGGTCAAGCCGCTCGCGGGCGAGGCCGCGCGGGTCGCGAACCGTCGGGTGCAGCCGGGCGTCAAGTGCCGGGGACCGGAATACCTGCGGATCATCTACGGCGCCGACTACACCGAACCGGTGAACCTGGAACGACTGCGCAATCGTGGTCTGGGCCACAAGCGGTCGATGGCGCTGCGTGAGCACGCACTGGGCGCCGAGGCGCTGGACAGGCTGGCGACCGGCGAGGCGCTGTGGCGTGTGCACGAGGCGGTTTTCGCCGTCCTCGCGCTGGAATCGGAGCCGGTGGACCCCAGGCTCTGAGGCCGCGTCACCTGTTCGCAGCAAGGGCGGTGTCCGTGCCCGCGCGGATGCCGCCCTTTCCTGCGTGAATGCCGGAAACTTTCGGGTATGTCGCTTCAGTGCCCTGTGCCGACCGAAGCGGGTCGAACGTCCCGCGTCGGTCGGTCCGAGCGTCGTCGCAGGTCGTGACCTGTGTCGGAGGTTCGCGCCCGACCCCGGGTGCAGGATTTCCATGTGGTGGAAAACGAGGCCGAAGACACGGCCCCGGATCCCCTCGACACGGAGGAGCAGCGATGAGCCACGCGGTGGATCCCCAGGCCCCGGCGGCGCCACCCGCGACCGATCCCGCGGCCGACGACACCGCGCGGGGCACCCTCGGTCTCCCGCAGGCGACCGCGCTCGTGGTCGGCGGTGTCGTGGGCACCGGGATCTTCCTGTTGCCGGCCACGCTCGCCAAGTACGGCACGATCAGCATCCTCGCCTTCGGCCTGGTCACCGTCGGCGCCCTGGCGATCGCGGCCGTCTTCGGCAAGTTGGGCGCACGCGTCCCGGCGGCCGGTGGCCCCTACGCCTACGCCCGCGAAGCCTTCGGCGAGTTCCCCGGATTCCTGAACGCGTGGTCGTTCTGGATTACCGCCTGGGCCGGCAACGCCGGCATCGCGGTGGCCTGGGTCGGCTACGTGAACTACTTCCTGCACTGGGACTCCGAACCGGGCAAGATCGCGATCGCCCTGGTCGGCCTGTGGATCCCGGCCCTGATCAACTTGTCCGGGGTCAAGAACATGGGCCTGTTCCAGGTGGTGACCACCGTGCTCAAGTTCGTTCCGCTGATGTTCGTCGCCATCGTCGGCCTGTTCTTCGTCGAGAGCGGCAACTTCGGCGAGTTCAACGCGAGCGGCAAGAGCTTCCTGGGCGCCCTCCAGGTCTCCGCGGCGCTGGTGGTGTTCGCCTACTCGGGTATCGAGGCCGCGTCGGTGGCCGCCGAGAAGGTCAAGGACCCCGAGCGCAACATCGGCAGGGCCTCGATCTACGGCACGCTCGCGTGCGCCGCCGTCTACATGCTCAGCACGATCGCGGTGATGGGCAACGTGCCGCATGGCGAACTCGTCGATTCCTCCGCCCCGTTCTCCGACGCGCTGAACAACATGTTCGGCGGCGGCGTCTGGGGCGGCATCATGGCCGCGATGGCGATCGTCTCGGGCATCGGCGCGCTCAACGGCTGGACCATGTTGTGCGCGGAGATGCCGTACGCGGCGGCCAAGGACGGCATGTTCCCGCGGCCGTTCGCCTCGGTCAATCGGGCGGGCGTGCCCGCCTTCGGAATTCTGGTCGCCACGGCCTTGACCTCGGTCGTGGTCGCGGTGAACTACCTGTGGTCCGAGGACGCCTTCGAGACGATCCTGCTGCTGGCCACCGTCACCACCGTGATCCCCTACCTGTTCTCCGCGTCGGCGCAACTGTTCTGGCTGGTCACCCGCGAGCGCCCGGTCAGCCGCGCGGCCTTGGCCAAGGACCTCACCATCGCCGGAGCGGGCTTCCTGTTCACGCTGTGGATGGTCTACGGCGCGGGCTCGGACGCGGTGCTCAAGAGCCTGATCATGCTGCTGCTCGGCATCCCGGTCTACATCTGGGTCAAGGCCTCGCGCGGCGAATACGGCCCCGGCGGCAAGGAGGCGACCTATGTCGAGGACGTCATCGTGGACATGCGCGATTGACGCGGCGCGCTCCCGGCGCGTCGTACCCCGGGCAACCGGAAAGACCATCCGCAGACGAAACCGGAAGCAGACACCGACCCGGCACCGAAAACCACCACCGAAGTACCACCGAAACCAGACCCGGTCCCGATGGCCGGAAAGCACAACGCAGTTCGCAACGGTCAGGAGGACCATTCCATGGGGTTCCACGTCGAGTCGGAGACCGGTCGCCTCAAGCAGGTGATCCTGCACCGCCCGGATCTGGAAATGAAGCGACTGACCCCGACGAACAAGGACGAGTTGCTGTTCGACGACGTGCTGTGGGTCAAGCGGGCCCGCGAGGAGCACGACGGCTTCGCGGACGCGCTGCGCGATCGCGGCATTCGTGTCCACCTGTTCACCGACCTGCTGCGCGAGACGCTCTCCGGCGAGCCGGCCGCCAAGAAAATGGTGCTCGACCGGGTCTTCGACGAGCGCGAGTTCGGCCTGCTGGCGGTGGATGAACTGCGCAGCCTGTTCGAGGGCTTCGACGCCAATGAGCTGGTCCGCTACCTGGTCGGCGGAATCACCAAGCGCGAGATCCTCGAATACGTGCAGGAGCCGCACAGCGTCGCGTTCCACACCATGGACGTGGACGACTTCGTACTCAAGCCGCTGCCCAACCACATCTTCACCCGGGACACCTCCTGTTGGGCCTACGACGGCGTCGCGGTGAACGCGATGATGATGCCCGCCCGCCGCCGCGAGACCGTGCACTTCGAGGCGATCTACAACTACCACCCGAACTTCGCCAAGGGTGACTTCAACGTATGGAACCCGGGCCAGAGCAGCTTCCCGGCGACCATGGAGGGCGGCGACGTCCTGGTCATCGGCAACCGTGCCGTCCTGGTCGGGATGAGCGAACGCACCACCCCGCAGGGCGTCGAGGCGCTGGCGCGTGCGCTGTTCAAGCACGGTTCCGCGACGAAGGTGGTCGCGCTGAACATGCCGAAGAAGCGCGCCTTCATGCACCTCGACACGGTGATGACGATGCTCGACGGCGAGACGTTCACCAAGTACGCCGGCATGGGCATGTTGCCGTCCTACACGATCGAACCGGGAGAACACGACAAGGAACTCAAGGTCACCGACCATCCGGCCCACGACATGCACAAGGCGATCGCGAGCGCGCTGGATCTGTCCGACATCCGGGTCCTGACCGCGACCCAGGACGTGCGCTCCGCCGAGCGCGAGCAGTGGGACGACGGATGCAACGTGCTGGCGGTGGAGCCCGGTGTGGTCTTCGCCTACGAGCGCAACGTGACCACGAACACCTACCTGCGCAAGAACGGCATCGAGGTGGTCACCATTCGCGGCAGCGAACTCGGACGCGGCCGCGGCGGGCCGCGCTGCATGAGTTGTCCGGTCGAGCGCGAGGCCGTCTAACCTGGCGGTTTGCCGATCCGCGTGACCCGTCGTGCGAGCCTTCGACCGACGCGTCGTGCGATTCGTCGTGCGACGTCTTGCCCGAGTGATTCGTCGATCCTTCGAACCCGTCCGAAGAGAGATGCCTGGAGCCATGGCCTTCAATCTGCGCCACCGCAACTTCCTCAAGGAATTGGACTTCACCCCCAAGGAGTTCAACCACCTGCTCGACCTCGCCGCGGACCTGAAGGCCGCCAAGTACGCGGGCATCGAGCGAAAGCGCCTCGTCGGCAAGAACATCGCGCTGATCTTCGAGAAGACCTCCACGCGCACCCGCTGCGCGTTCGAGGTCGCCGCCTACGACCAGGGCGCCGGCGTGACCTACCTCGACCCGGGCGGCTCGCAGATCGGGCACAAGGAGTCGATGAAGGACACCGCGCGGGTGCTCGGGCGAATGTACGACGGGATCGAGTACCGGGGCAGCAAGCAGGAGTACGTCGAGGAACTGGGCACGTACGCGGGCGTGCCGGTGTGGAACGGCCTGACCGACGAATGGCACCCCACCCAGATGCTCGCGGACATGCTCACCATGCGCGAACACAGCGACAAGCCACTGCACCAGGTCTCGTTCGCCTACCTCGGTGACACCCGCAACAACATGGGCAACTCGCTGTTGATCACCGCCGCGATGCTGGGCATGGACGTACGCATGGTCGCACCCGAGGAGTTGTGGAACGAGCCGGAGATCGTCGACAAGGCCAAGGAGATCGCGGTCGCGACCGGCGCCCGGATCACCCACACCGCCGACGTCGCGGACGGTGTCCGGGGCGTGGACTTCCTCTACACCGACGTGTGGGTGTCGATGGGCGAACCCAAGGAGGTCTGGGACACCCGGATCGCGCAACTCAAGGCGTACCAGGTCAACATGGACGTGGTGAAGGCGACCGGCAACCCCAAGGTCAAGTTCATGCACTGTCTCCCGGCGTTTCACGACCGCAACACCAAGGTCGGGCAGGACATCTTCGAAAAGACCGGCATGGAGGCGCTCGAGGTGACCGACGAGGTCTTCGAGTCGCACTTCTCGATCGTCTTCGACCAGGCCGAGAACCGCCTGCACACGATCAAGGCGGTCATGGTCGCCACCCTCGGCGACTAGGCTCGAAGCAGGTACGAGGATCGGCGCGGCCCGGGCACCGGACCATCGGTACCCGGGCCGCTCGTGGTTGCGCTACGCCCCATTCATCCGGATTTGCCGCGACGTTGCGATCGGCGGACGGCCGTTCGTGAGCGTCGCTTGGGACCGAAGGGATCCACCATGCGCGTCGTCGTCGCCCTCGGCGGAAACGCGATGCTTCAGCGCGGGGACAAGCCCGACGCCGACATCCAACTGCACAACATCCAAAAAGCGGTCAAGTCGCTGGCCCCACTGGCCCGTGACCACGAACTCGTGGTCACCCACGGCAACGGCCCCCAGGTGGGCGTACTCGCTCTCCAATCCGCCGCCGACGCCTCGCTCAGCCAGCCCTATCCGTTCGACGTGCTGGGCGCGATGACGCAGGGCATGATCGGCTACTGGCTGCTCCAGTCGTTGCAGAACGCGCTACCCGGCAGGCAGGTGTGCTCGCTGATCAACCAGACCCTCGTCTCCACCGCCGACCCCGCGTTCCGGGACCCGACCAAGTTCGTCGGCCCGGTCTACGAGGAGGACGAGGCCAAGCGGCTGGCCGCGGAACGCGGTTGGATCGTCAAGCCGGACGGCAAGTGGTGGCGCCGGGTCGTGCCGTCCCCCAAGCCCGCCCGTGTGGTGGAGACCCGACTCATTCGGCAACTGCTCGCCTCCGGGGCCGTCGCGGTATGCGCGGGCGGCGGCGGCGTACCGGTGGTCCGCAACGAACTCGGCCAACTCACCGGAGTCGAGGCGGTGGTGGACAAGGACCTGACCGCGGCCCTGCTCGCCGAGGCCCTGGACGCGGACGTGTTGATGCTGCTCACCGACGTCCCCCGGGTGGTACGCGGATTCGGGCAGCCCGACGCGCAGGAGATCACCAACGCCACCCCCATGCAACTGCGCGCCGGTGACTTCCCGGCCGGTTCGATGGGCCCCAAGGTCGACGCGATCTGCCGCTTCGTCGAGATGACCGGCGACATGGCCGCGATCGGTGCGCTCGACCAGGCCGCCGAGATCCTCCGTGGCAACGCCGGGACGATCGTCACGCCCAGCGGCAAGTATCCGGAGACCAGCCTGCTGTAGGGCGATGGGGAGATGGGCGGGGCCGGCGGGTGCGGCAGGCGTCTGGGGGGCGTCGACCGCGGGCGCCGGTCGGCCCGGGGGCGGGTGGCATGACCGGCGCGGGCAGCGCGAATCGCGGCAAAAGCGCGTGCGGGCGCCGATTCGGCGACGATCTTTTCGAGCGCGGATCGGCAAAGGGTCTGGTCCGATCGACCCGTGTCCTGTGACCATGTCGAGCATGGCTGTCTCCGTGATGCCTGCCGCCGACACACTCGCTCGAACGCTGCTCGCCGCCCGAGGCGCCGAGTGGGGGGACTGGTCCGCCGAAGCCCTGCTGGAGACCGCCGGGCGGCTCGGCTGGGAGACTCGCCCGGGCGAGGACGGGTACATGGCCATCGAAACCGGCATACCCGGACTGCTGTGCCGCGGGGATCCCGGCGAGCGCGCCGAGGGCGCGCCGTGCGTACGCTTCACCGCCCCGCTGCCGATCCGGGCGGATCCGCCGCCACCGATGCCCGGGTTCCAGGGCCCGTCCGTGCCCGGCCAGTACGCCTACGGCCCCGGCGCCTGGGGCACCGTGCCCTATGTCCGCGACCGCGGGCGCGAGTTGGACGCCGCACATACCAGGCTCGGCGCCGCGCTGACCGCGACCCTGGGACCGGCGCCTTGGCGGGGCGGGCCCGCCGCGTGGCTGCGCTGGCGATCGCGACGGATCACCCTGCGGCTGTCCCGGGACGACGCGAACGAGGCGCTCGTCATGGAGTTGTTTCCCACGCGCGCCGGCGAGGCCTTCGAGCGACGTGGATTCGAACGGGCCGGCTCGCTGGCCGAATTGCCCTACATCTGGTGTGTCAGCCGACCCGACATGAGCCTGGCCGAACTGTTCCTGCCCTTCGGGCCGGACCCGCGCGACTGGGCGGACTTCCGCGACGCGCTGCCGCGTGTGCTGTCCTCGCTGGTGGTGGACATGCCGCTGGTCGGCTGGGTGGAACCGGTTCTGCTGGTGCTGGGCGACGTCGCCGAACCCGCGCACACGGCCGAGATCCGCGTCGGACAGGATCGCCTCGAACTGGGCAACGTACCCGGCAACGGCCGCCAGGTGTGGCTGCGCCCCGGCGCCGAACACGCCGTCGCGGCGGCCGAGTCGATCCTGGAGGCGTTCGCCTTCTGGGGCATCGACGGCGTACGTCGGCTGCGCACCCGAGCGTGGACGTCGGGAGGCTACGTCGACCTGCCCGGCATCGGAGTACGCCCCGAGGGCACCCACCCGGACGACGCCTGACCACAAGGGTGCGATGCGCGACGCCCGGCCGGTGAGCGGGATGCGCTCGCACCGGCACCTGCGACCGCGGGCGCCTGCACCTGCGCGGGCACGGTTGCCGGCACCTGCGCCCGCACCCGCGCCCGGGTGCGACCGCCGGCGCCCGCACCCGCATCTGCTTCGTCGCCCCGTACGGGGGTCCCGCGTCAGTCCTTGGTGCCCGCTCGCCACTGCAGGCCCCACCCGTACGCCTGGTCGACCTTCTGCTGATTGCCCTTGATGTAGCGCACCTCGCGCTGGATGGTCAGATCGCCGCCCTGGTTCTGAACGAGCGCGATCGCGCACGAGCGGGCCGCGCCGCCGGTCTCGTCGAGCCGGATCTCCAACTCGGGACCGGTCGCCGGCGTCAACGTCACCACCGCCTGCGCGTCGTCGAACGTCACACCCTTGTAGATGAACGCGAAGATCAGCAGTCGCTTGAAGCTGCTCTTGTGGTCGAGGTTGATGAACAGGTTCTCGCCGGCGGTGTTCGCGCCGGTGCGGTCGTCGCCGTCCAGGAACACATACGGCGGCTTGTCCGGCGAACCGAACATGTTGCCCAGCGCCTGCACGATGCCCTTGGAGCCGTCGTTCAGCTCCCACAGGCAGCACAGGTCGAGGTCGGTCGGCCCCATCAACCGCTTGAGCATGCCGCGCCCGGGAGCGGCCTGCACCCAGTTGAGGTTCACCCGCATCCGACTGCCGGTGATGCCCTCCTTGCTCAGCGAGACCATCGGCGAGGCCTTGGTCAGCGTCACCTTGCTCAACCGCACGGGCGGCCTGCTCGGCGTACTCGCCGGCGGCGGGCCGGCCGGCGGCCGCGCCGGCTCGGGCTTGCGGACGTTCAACCGAGGCGCCGGCGGCGGCGTCGACGACACCGGCGGCGGCGCGGGCGCCTGCACCCGAGGAGGCGCGGGTGCCGGCGGGGGTGGGGGCGGGGCCGTCACCGTGATGCCGAAGTCGGTGGCCAGCCCCTCCAGCCCGGTCGAGTAGCCCTGCCCGATCGCCCGGAACTTCCAGGCCCCGCCGCGGCGGTACAACTCGCCCGCGAGCATCGCCGTCTCCACGGTCGCGTCCGCGATGTCGAACCGAACCAGGTCCACCTCGGCCCCGGGATCGCTCACCAACAGGTGCAGGTCACGGATGCCCGCGAACGTGCCACTGTGCGCCGAAGCCGCGAGCACCACCCGATCCACACTCGCCGGCATCGACCCCAGGTCGATCTCCAGTGCGTCCCGCGACCACGTCCCCTCGTCCTTGCCGACGTGGCGAACCGCGCCGGAGGGATGGGTCGGCTGGTTGTAGAACACGAAGTCGGCGTCGCCCGAGACTCGACCCGACGCACCCAACAACAGCGCCGACGCGTCCAGGCCGGGGGTACTCGGCCCCGGCCGCCAGACGAAGACCGCGCGCACCTTCGCGGCGGACACCGGCGTGTTCTGTCCCTTGCCCAACTGCTGCACCATGCGCACGATCGTCACACGAGTGGGCTGATCGGTTCATCCTTTGCGTCGAAAAAAAGGGGTGCCCACCCGTACGGGTCAGTAAAACCGGGGTGAAACGTCCTCGCTCGTCCACTACTCTTACTCGCCTTGCCCGGGGTGTTGCGGGCCGGGGCCGGCGTTCGACACGCATCAGGCTCGGCGCAACGAAACCAAGAGTGAGCATCCCCACGCCTCCGCCCGAGGTCACTTCGGTATGCCCAAGGTCGCGTGTCCTGTCGGCCCCGCCGACGCCACACGCCGCCCGGGGAAAGGGATTTCACCATGACGTTCGCCTTCGCGCGCCCACCGCGGGTCGACCCCCCGCCGGACCGGCGGGCCCGGCTGTACCGCTTCGGCGCGCTCTTCGGCGCGGGCTTTCGCCGCTGGTCCACCTACCGCCAAGCCGCCCTCGCCGGCCTGTTCACCAACATCGTCTTCGGTGTGATGATCTACTCGCTGATGCGCGCCCTCACCGAGGACGGACGCCGGCCCGGCGGCTACGACGCCGCCCAACTCGCCACCTATGTCTGGGTCGGCCAGGGCATCCTCAGCGTCGTGCACGTCTGGTCCTGGAACGAACTCGCCGACCGTGTCCGCAGCGGCGACGTGACCGCCGACCTGCTGCGCCCGATCGACCCGTTCGAGGCGTTCCTGGCCGCCGACCTCGGCCGGGCCGCCTACGCGGTGCTCGCCCGCATGCTGGTACCCGTCCTCGCCGGCGCGCTCATGTTCACCCTGTACATCCCACAACGCCCCTACACGATCCCGCTGTTCGTGATCTCGCTGACCCTGGGCACGACAATCAGCTTCGCGCTGCGCTACCTCGTCAACCTCGGCGCGTTCTGGCTCCTGGACGCGCGCGGTCTCGGCGCGGTGTGGTTGCTCGCCTCCGGCGTGTTCGCCGGCACCTTCTTTCCGCTGCGCTTCCTGCCCGGCTGGGCCCAGGCGGTGCTGTGGTTCGCCACCCCGTTCCCCGGCCTGTTCCAGATCCCACTCGACGTCGTGGTCGAACGCCCCGGACCCGTACAGCAGATCGGCAGCGTCGTCCTGCAACTGGTCTGGGTGGCGATCCTGGTGCCCCTGGTCCTGCGCGTGCAGCGGGCCGCGACCGACAAGCTGGTGATCCAGGGTGGCTGAGCCCACGGCGGTCCGGGCGTACGTCCGCCTGGTGCAGGCCCAGATCCGCAGCCAGACCCAATACCGCACCTCGTTCTGCATCGACGTCGCATCCTGCGCGCTGAGCACACTCGTCGAGGCCGCCGTCATCCTGGTCGTCTTCCGGGTCTCGCCGACGGTGGGCGGGTTCGGGCTGCGCGAGGTGCTCGTGATGTCCGCGCTCGCGGTGTTCGCCTTCGATCTCGCCGACCTGACCGTCGGCAACATCGAACGGCTGTCGTTGTACGTGCGCAAGGGCATGCTCGACGCCATCCTGGTCCGGCCCCTGCGCGTACTGCCGCAACTGCTCGCCACCGACTTCGCGCTGCGCCGGATCGGTCGGGCCGCCCAGTCGTTCGTGCTGCTCGCCGTCGTTCTCGTCTACGCGGCTCCGCACTGGACGCCGGCGCGCGTACTGATGCTCGTACTGACCCCGATCGCGGGCTGCGCGTTGTTCGCCGCAGTGTTCGTGGCCGGCGCCTGCGTCGCGTTCTGGTTCGTCGAATCCGGCGAGATCGCCAACGCGTTCACCTACGGCGGCAAGGAGTTCGCACGCTACCCGGCGACGATCTACCCGGGACTGCTGCGCCGCGTGTTCGGCTACGGGGTCGGCCTCGCGCTGGTCGGGTATCACCCCGCGCTGTTCCTGACGGGGCACGCGGATCCACTCGGCGGGCCTGCCTGGCTCGCCTGGCTTTCCCCGGTTGTCGCGGCCTTCGCGTGGTTGATCGCGCTGCTGATGTGGCGGACGGGGATCCGGCATTACAGGAGTACGGGATCGTGACCGCGACCGGGACCATGACTGCGATCAAGACCGAGACCGAGACGATGATCGAGGTTCGGGATCTGCGCAAGGAGTTCACCGTCCGACGCAAGGTCGGCCGAATCCGCCGGGAATCCCGAACGGTGGCCGCAGTGGACGGCGTCGCGTTGAGCGTCGTGCGGGGTGAGACGGTCGGCTACATCGGGCCCAACGGGGCAGGCAAGTCGACCACGCTCAAGATGATGACCGGCATCCTGACGCCGACCTCGGGACACGTGCGGGTCTGCGGCCTGGAACCGGTGCCCCGTCGACGCCGGCTCGCCCGCCGGATCGGGGTGGTCTTCGGCCAGCGTTCGCAACTGTGGTGGGACCTGCCGCTGCGTGAATCGTTTCGATTGCTGGGATTCGTCTACGCGGTGCCGCGCGCCGAACACCAGGCCCGGCTTCGCCGGTGTCGGGCGATGCTCGAACTGGACGAGTTCATGGACACGCCGGTGCGTCAACTCTCGCTCGGGCAGCGCATGCGTGGTGAGATCACCGCCGCACTCCTGCACGGTCCGGACGTGTTGTTCCTGGACGAGCCGACGATCGGGCTCGACGTGGTCAGCAAGCAGTCGCTGCGCGCCTTCCTGGCCGAGATCGGCACGCGAGGGGACGTCACGACCGTGCTCACGACACACGACCTCGCCGACATCGAGCACCTGTGCCGGCGGCTGATCGTGATCGACCGCGGGCAGGTCGTGCACGACGGGACGCTGGAGGCATTGCACGCGCGCTACGGCTCGCGCCGACGTGTGGTCGTCGACCTGGACGAGGCCCGTGTGCTGGACGTGCGCACGCCCGGGGTCACGATCGAGGCGGTCGAGGCGGAGGGCAGACGGGTCACCTTCGCACTGGACGGCGTGCCCGCAGGGGAGTTGATCGCCACCATCGCGCGCGACGGAGGCCTGCGGGACGTCTCCGTGCGAGAGCCCACGATCGAGGAGGTGGTCGCGCGGCTGTATCGAGGGTGACGGGGCGACCGCGTCGAGGCTCTCGTGCTCCGGATCGGCAAAGGGCCTTTGGAACGGGTCATGGACCGGGCCGTCGACGACGGTCGGGCCGTTTGTCCGGTGTGGGTTGTGGCGGGTGGTCCTCGGTATTGAGGGATTGCCCCCTGCGCTCGCGGGGCTCCTCGGGAGAGAGTCTTCCCGAGGAGGACGGGACATGACGCACAGTCGGGACGAGGTCGTCGGTGCCGCGTTGTCGCGATGGGCGGCCGGGCGCTTTCCGTTGCCGGGCGACCCGGGACACCGCTGGTACCTCGCTCGCGAAGACGTCGTCGCGGCCTTGGCCGGGGCCGAGACGACGTTGCGAGCGGCGGAACCCGATGTGACGGCGGCCGGGTGGGTGGGCGACGCCGACCCGGACCAGATACGGGTACTCGCCGCCGCGTCGGCCCGTCCTCCCGCCCTGGTCGTGATCGGGGCGGCCGGCACCGGCAAGACCAGGACCGCCGCGATGGTGGTTCGGCGCGAGCGCGACGCCGGCGGGCGCGTGTTGGTCGTGACCAGGCAGCGGTACGGGGCGCGGCGGTTGTGGGAGGAGCTGGCGAGGGCCGGGGCGACCGGTGGGCGCGCCGGTGCGGGGGTGGCCTGCGGGGGCCGGGCAAGTGGCGGGGTCCCGGCGGGCAACGCAGTCGCAGCCGTGGCGGACCACGACGCGGACGGACGGCTGCTGGATCGGCATCGGCGTTCGATGGTCGAGCCGTACGGGGCCTGGGGATTGACCCTGGGCGGGATCCAGGATCACCTCATCGGGCTGCCGCCCTGGACCGGTCCGGTACTCGATCACGACGTGGCGTCCACCCTCGACCCTGGCGAGGCCCGTCGGCTCGGTCGCGAGCTCGAACGATTCGCCCACGCGGGTGGGTTGCGCGACGCGGCCTGGCACGGCGTACGCATCGACACACCCGAGCAGGCCCGCACCACCGTCGGCGAGATCGCCGAACTGCGCTCACGTTTCCGGGAGATCAGAGCAGGCGCGGCCAGGGCACGACTGCACGCGGATCGGCCCGAACCACGCGATCTCGCCGAATGGACCGCGTGCCTCGTGGTGGTCGAGCGGCTGCGCCGGCTCTCGATCGCCGTCGACCCGGAGATCCTCGCGGGGCCGTACTCCATGCGACAACTGCTCGCGACCACGCACTGGTACGGCCGACCCGCGGCGCGTCGATACCTGCGTGACCACACCCGCCTCCCGGCCGACCGGGCGGCCATGCGGCTCACCCTGTCCGAGGCGCGGGCCCTGCACGGGCTCTTCCGGGAAGGGGCGAGCGGGGTGCCCGAGGCGGCCTTCCTGCGGGAAATGGCCCTGGCGTGGGCCGGTTCGGAGCGGGAACGGCAGGCGCTGGAGGGCTACACGCAATCGTTGTTCCCGGTCCTGGACCTGCCGGCGGACACCTCGCTGCCCGAGATCGGCGCACGGCTGGATCGGCTCGCGGAATCGATCTCGGCGGACGGCGCGTCGTGGGAGCGACTCGCGGTCCGCTGCCGTTCGTACCGCGCCCTCGCGACCGCCGGCCTCGGACCGTTGTTGGCGGACCTGACGGCGCGGGGCGTGTCGCCGGAGCGGGTCGCGCAGGAATACGGGCGATTCCTGTATACGTCGCTCTCCCACGCCTGTACCGCCGTCGCGCCCGGCGGGGTGGTGGGCCTGCAGGCGCACGCGCATCGGTATCGCACGGGGGCGGCCGCGGCCGCTGTCGCCGGACCGGTGCCGGGGATGCCCAGGAGTCTGTCTAATGCGCCGGCGGACGAGTACCTGAAGGTGATGTCGCCACGCGATGTTCGGCGATTGCCGGACACGGCGCACTTCGACCTGGTGGTGGTGGACGATGCCGGGACCGTGAGTGAACGTGACGTGATCCCGGCCCTGTTACGGGCCGGTCGAGTCGTGTTGTTCGGGGACCCGGCGGGGCCCGGACTCGGTGACCCCGACGGGCCGGTCGAGCCCGGCGATCCCGGCTCCGAAGGCGACCTACGCTCCGCCCTCGCCTCGGTGAGCCGGTTCGTCGAGCCGGTTCGGATCGCCTACACGCACCGCGTTCTCGACGAACGCCTTGCGGTGCCGGGTGTGCTGCCGGCTGCTCGGCTTCCGGGCGTGCGGGGCGAGGAGGCGGCGGTACGGCACGTCGTGACCGGCGCGTACGACATCGCGGAGGTGGTCGCGACCGCCCGGTCGTATCGGGCGCGGTATCCCGAGGAAAGCCTCGCCATTGTCACCCTGGGTGGGTCGCAGGCGCAGCGCCTTCGGTCCGCACTGTCGACGGGCCGCGGCGGTGGGGAGTTCGCGGTGGACCGGGCGGCGGTCCTGCACGGGGGCGAATGGGACACGGTGCTCTTCAGCATCGGGGCGAAGCGGGACGCCGAAGGACGGCTGATCCATCGATTCGGCGCGGCCACCATGCCCGGCGGGGACGCACTCGTGGCTTCGGCGGTCTCCCGGGCGCGCCGGCGACTGGTCGTGATGACCACCTTCGAGGAAACCGAACTCGATCCGGCACGGCTGCGGGCCCCAGGGGCTCGGTTGTTGCGAACGGTCCTGCGGTACGCGGCCGCCGGCGAGCGCGAGGCAAACGTGGGCGAGACCGCAGGTGCGGGTGCGCGCGGCGGGAGGGGTGTGGGCGCAGGGACGGCCGGAGCCCCGGACCCGTTCCACGCCGATGTGCTCGATCGATTGCGGGCGGCCGGTCTCGACCCGATCCACGGGTTCGGTGGGCGCGCGGGCGTCGTGATCGCGTTGCCGGGACCGCGGGTGGACCCGGATACCGCTGCGGGTGCGGGCGACGCCGCAGTTGCAGGCACGCTCGCGGGCGCGGTGTCGCCGAGGCGGATGCTGGTCGCGATCGAGACCGACCGCAGTGCGGCCTATCGTGCGGAGTCGTCCGTACGCGAGCGCGAGTGGTTGCGGCCAGCTCGTCTGGTGGAGCGGGGGTGGGTCGTGTACCGCCTGTGGAGCGGGGACTGGATCCGTGACCCCGACAAGCAGATTCGGCAGATCGTGGCGCTGTACCAGTCTGCGGCAAAGGCCACCGGGGCTGCGACAAAGGAGTGACGCGGGAGTTCGGGCCCGGCGCGCCCCGCCCTTCCCGGTCCGCGAGGCCGCACCATATCGTGTGGCATATAAGCGGACGAAAAGGACGGCCCAGTGAGCGGATCGAGCCGGGACGCCGCTGCCGCGCCTCGCGTGGACCCGGTCGTCGCCGGCGTCGGCTTCGCGGTCGTATTCGCCGTCGTCCTCTGGGGCGTCCTTGCCAAGGGGTCGCTCGAGACCGCGGCGTCGACGGGACTCGATTGGACGATCCGCAACTTCGGCTGGCTGTTCGTCGTCGCCGCCGACGCCTTCCTCGTGCTCGCGGTGTTCATCGCCGTGTCGAAATACGGCCGGATCCGGTTGGGCAAGGACGACGAAGAACCGGAGTTCAACACCGGGGCCTGGGTCGCGATGATGTTCAGCGCCGGCATGGGCATCGGGTTGATGTTCTACGCGGTCGCCGAACCCATCCAGCACTTCGCCAGTCCGCCGCCGGCCTCCGGCGCGGTTCCGCAAACCCCGGGTGCGGCCGGCGCCGCACTCGAATGGACACTGTTCCACTGGACGTTGCACCCGTGGGCGATCTACGCGATCGCGGGTCTCGCCCTCGCGTACGCGACGTTTCGGCGCGGTCGTGGAAATCGGGTCAGTGCCGCGTTCGTACCGCTCCTGGGCCGGCGCGCGGACGGCGCGGCCGGACAGGCGATCGACCTGCTCGCCATTTTCGCGACCGTGTTCGGCTCGGCCACGAGCCTGGGGCTCGGTGCTCTCCAGGTCGGCAAGGGCCTGGACCTGACCACCGACATCAAGGACACCGCGACGTTGCACGTGGTGATCATCATCGCCCTCACGGCCGCCTTCGTGGTGTCCGCGTTCAGCGGGATCCACCGCGGCGTCAAATGGCTGAGCACCGCGAACGTACTGCTCGCACTGGTGCTCATGCTGTTCGTGTTCGTGGTCGGGCCGACGGTGTACGTGCTCGGTGTGCTGCCCGCGTCCGTCGGCAGCTACCTCAACGACCTGCTGACCCTCGCGACCCGCACCGGTACTTTCGGCGGCGACGAGTGGATGGGCACGTGGACGATCTTCTATTGGGCGTGGTGGTTGTCCTGGGCTCCGTTCGTGGGCACGTTCATCGCGCGCATCTCGCGAGGGCGCACCGTACGTCAATTCGTGATCGGCGTGTTGCTGGTGCCCAGCGGGGCGAGCACGGTCTGGTTCGCGGTGATGGGCGGGACGGCGCTGCGCCTGCAACAGACCGGCGCCGCCGACCTGGTCGCCAAGGTCGCCGAAGGGCCGGAGTCCGGCCTGTTCGCGATGCTCGACGCACTGCCCCTGTACGCCGTCACCGCGACGGTGGCGATGGTCCTGGTCGCGCTGTACTTCGTCACCGGAGCCGACTCCGCCTCGCTCGTGCTCGGTTCGCTGACCAGTCGGGGATCACTCAAGCCGGCGCGCTGGTTGGTGGTCGGGTGGGGTGCGCTGATCGGTGCGGTCGCAGCCGTGCTCCTGGTCGCCGGCGGCCTCAAATCGCTGCAGCAGGCGACCATCCTGGTGGCGTTGCCGTTCGTGTTGGTGATGCTGGCACTGTGCGTGGCATTGCTGAAGGACCTCAACAGCGACCCGATGGTCGCGGCCGGACCCAGGCGCATGCGGGCACGCGGATTCTCGGAGGCGGTGCGCACGGCGGTGGGCGACGAGGACGAGGACGTGGAGGCGGAGACCTTCCACCGACACCACGGCGGGATCTGAGCGCGGCGATCTGATTGGATCCGTCCGGGGCGATCTCGGCCCCGATCGGTCGTGTTGGCGTCAGAGCGAATCCGGGCACATCCCGGTCGGGAGGTCTTGGTGCTGTTGGAGGACGAGCGTCGCGAACTGTGCGAGTTCGGACGCCGGATCGTCGAGTGCGGCCTGGTGGTCGGCGCCTCGGGCAATCTGAGCGTGCGCCGGGGTCCGATGGTCGCGATCACTCCCTCCGGCGCCCCGTTGGAACGCATCACGCCCGTGGAGTGCGCGGTTGTGGATCTGTCGGGCACGGTGCTGGAGGGGGCGAGGGCGCCGTCCTCCGAGACGCCGATGCACCTCGCGCTGTACGAGAACGACCCGCGCGCCGGGGCCGTGGTGCACACGCACGCCGTGTTCGGCGCGGTGGTGGCGACGACCCTGCCGGTATTGCCGGCGATCCACTACAACGTGCTGCTGCTCGGCGGCCACGACGTGCGAGTCGCACCGTACGCGACCTACGGGACACCGGAATTGGCGGACTCGGTGCGCGCTGCGCTCGCGGGTGGTCGAAGCGGGGCGCTGCTGGCCAACCACGGGGGAGTGACCCTGGGGCGGGATCTGATCGAGGCCTACGACCGCACCAGGATCCTGGAGTGGTTGTGCGAGGTCTACGTGCGCTCGCTCGCGGTGGGCACACCGAACGTGCTGACCGCCGCCGAGTTGGCGGCGGTCGAACAACGAATGACCTAGACGAATGGCCGGGGCGAAGCCGAGCGCGGCGCGCCTCGACCCGGCCGTCGCCTCAGCGCTTGACGTCGATCACGATGCGGCTCGGGTTGGTCAGGACCGACGTGACCACCTGCTGCACATTGCTCTTGTAGCCGATGCCGACCTTGAGCTTGCCCTCGAAGTCGCAGGTGACCGAGTACCCGGTGAGCGAGGGCATGTTGGTCACCACGGTGCGCGGGCCGGTGTAGGTGGCGTTGCCGTTTTCGTCGTGAGCCGCGCTCGCGATGTCCAACTCGACGTACTCGGCGCTGTTCGGGAAGCTGACCGGCTTCCCGCTCGCGCACTGTTCCAGGCTGCTGGTGCCGGTGACGCCGTAGGCGGGCACGCCGGCGGAGAAGTCGAGGACCACGCGATCGTAGGTCGCGTGTTGCCCGGTGCGGATGTTGGTGAGGTAGGTGGTGCCGGCGGCCTGGGCGGTCCCGGACAGCACGGTGGTGGCGGCGATGCCGACGACGGCGGCGACGCCGAGCGCGGAGCGGACGAGATGGCGACGGGGAACGGATACAACAGCCATGACAGCCTCCGAATGAGCCGATATCTACAGCGACGAAACGTTTCGCAGTCTGGTTCCGAGAATGCCGATGTCGATCTTCAATGCACTCTTTCGAGGTAAAACCGCGTCCGTTCGCCCTCGCTTCGCCCTTTCATGCGCAACCCTGGACACACGTCGGAACCGGGGCAACGGATTCGACGAACGGGGAAGTTCTCATGAATCGCATGCGACGTCGCCTTGTCTGCGCGCTGGCTCTGACCACGAGCCTGCTGACCACCGTTGGCGCACCGAGCGCCTCCGCCGAACCGGCTGCGGCAGCCTCGTGCGCACCCGGGCAGGTGTGCTTCTGGACCGAGCCGGGCTTTGCGGGCGCACCGGCGGCAACCTTCGAACTGGCCGGCGTCAACGTCGATCAGTGCGTGTCACTGCCTGATGGGGTCGATGCCTTGTCCTTCGCGAACCGCATGGATCGCTACGTGACGATGTATCAGAGCAGGGAGTGCGCCACGGAAGGAGACTTCAGCACATATCCCGGCGAGGGGGTTTTCGTGCCCGACGTGCCCTTCACGGTCCGGGCCTTCCAGATCTGGGAAAAGCCCTGACGGCGGGTATCCCAGGGAGTCGTCATCCCTGGGCTCCGGAATAGTCCGAGAAATCGAAGGACGCGACGATGTGATCGACCGTCGCGTCCAGATTCGGCGGCATGGCGAAGGTCTCGACGGAGAGTTTGGTGACCGGCAGCCACCACACCCGAGGGTGATACGTCGAGCCGTTGTCGCAACCGGCCGACCAGCGCCGGTAATCGGCGGTCTTGGGTCCGACCGGCCGGAACCCGCGTTCGACGATCGTGGATGACGTGGTCATCGCGGTGCCGCGGGGTATTACCCCGCGGCACCAGGCGTCGCCCTGCCAGACCCAGCCGGATCCGGATTCGAGGTCCAGTGTTCGTCCCCACTCGTCACCGGGCGGATCGGGCAGGCGGATCTCCACGCCGTCCACCGCGCAGCCGTCGTTGGGGCGGCCGCCCAGCAGTGCGGCGGGCGGCAGCAGACACATCACGTGGGGACCATCAACGCCCTGCTCGACCGTCCAGCCCGCCGGCACGACGAAGGTGATGCCCTGAAGGCTGCGCCGCGTCTCACCGGCCGCACTCGGCGGTATCGCCGGAGGGCGTGGCCCAGGGGCCGTGGGCGAGGCTGAGGCGGGGGGTTGGGCGCTTGTGCCCGTAACGCCGTTCAGGGTGCTGGTGCCGCCCTGGGCGCCGTTGGAGGTCGGCGGATTCGTCCTGCCCGCAGCCGGTGTGTCGTCGTCGATCAGGTTCGGCACCGCCACCGCCGTACCGATGGCCAGCAGGCAGGCCACCACGGCTGCGGCGACCGGCCCGGCTCGGCCGCGGCCGCGTGGTTCGGACGGGGGCTGGGCGGCGGCAGGAGGAGGGATGTGGGCCGCCGGATGAGTTGAGAACTGCGACGGTGCGGGCGGCATCGCGTGGAACGTGTGCACGGGTTGCGGGTCGGTGGACGACAACGGTGCGGGGTCGGCGAGCGGCCTCGGCGACGGTGGGACGGCGGGCGGGTGCGTCGGCCCGGGAGTGGGCTCGGGTGGGTCGCCGATAGGGGCCCGATGCGCCGGGAGCATCGTGGTGACGGCGTCCGGGAGCCAGGTTTCGGGGGCGGCGTGCGCGTCGACGCCGAGCTCCTGCAGGTAGGTCAACACCTGCGTAGCGGGCGGGCGGTCCGCAGGGTCCTTGGCCAGACATGACTGGATCAGACCGCGCAACTCGCGCGGGACGCCGTCCAGATCAGGCTCGCCGTGCACCACGCGATACACGACCGCCTCCACCCGGCCGCCGCCGAACGGTGGACGACCGGTCGAGGCGTAGGCCAGCACCCCACCGAGTGCGAACACATCGCCGGCCGGCCCCACTTCCGCGTCGAGGGCCTGCTCCGGGGCCAGGTAGCCGGGAGAGCCGACCGTGCTGCCGGTACGGGTCAGCGCGGTCTGCTCACCGATCCGCGAGATGCCGAAGTCGATCACCCGCGGACCGTCCTGGGCCAGCAACACGTTGGAGGGCTTCAGATCGCGGTGCACGACCCCGGCGGCATGGAGTGCGGCCAGAGCCTCGGCGAGACCGCCGGCCAGTACGCGTACGGCCTCCACGGGCAGCGGACCCTGCTCGGCGACCGCGGCGTGCAGAGACGGCCCGGGGATGTAGGCGGTGGACAACCACGGCTCGTCCGCGTCCGCGTCGGCGTCCAGGACCGGCGCGGTGAAGAACCCCTGGACGCGCCGGGCGACATCGATCTCGCGTCGGAACCTGGCCCGGAAGTCGGGATCCTGGGCCAGCTCGACATGGATCACCTTGACCGCGACCGGCCGCCCGCCCGGCGAACGGCCGAGGTAGACACGCCCCATGCCGCCGGCGCCGAGCCGACCATGGATGGAGTAAGGCCCGATTCGAGTCGGGTCACCGCTCTGAAGCTCGCGCATCGATCCCCCCTGAGTCGATGAGTGCCACGCCCGCGCCGCACCGAGCCGCCGTCAGTGCGGCACACGCGTCACAAGGTCGAGCAGATCCTGCCGGCGCGGATCCGTGTGTGGGTCCCTGGCCCCCATATCGGTCGCGGCGCGGATCGGATGGTCCCGGGCACGGTCGAGCGCCGGTGCCTGCGCCGGCTCGCCTTCGCCCTCGGGCGCGTACTCGTGACCGGTTTCGCATCCGCGCGCCGGTCCGGGCTCGCCGTACTCCCGCCCGCCCCGGAACCCGGCCGCGGCAGTACCGGGTTCGAGGCGGCGGTCGTCCCGAAGGGATGGCCCGGGATGCCGGAAGGCCGCAAGGAACGCGGTGGCCGTCGGCTCGTCGTCCGCCGACAGCGTCCGGCACCGCTCCGCTGCGGCGTCCGCTGTCGGGCAGGTCGGGAAAGCGGCCCCACCACCCGGTAGAGCTGCATGTGCGAAAGCGCCGACTCGAACACCGAGCGGCCGGGGACCGCCCCCGGGCGATCGGCGCGGTCCCCGGATCGGAAACGCGCGCCATTGTCGTCCCGGCGCCGCGGTTCCCACTCGTTCATACGACACAGTGTCCCTCGTTCGGGTGATCGCAGGGCGAGACAACGGAACACTCCGCTGCAATGCATCGCATGACGACGATGGCATCGACCGCTGCCGAACAGACCGGACCCCCCTCGCGATCGACGCCGTGCCCCGATTTGGAGGTCGCGGTGGACGCGGCCCTGGAGCGGCTGATGCTTGCCGGGCCCGCGCGATCGGCGTTCGCACCGCCGCACGGCGCGGCGATCGACGCTCGCGCGACCACCGAGCCGCAGGCGTGGGTGCGTTGGTGGCGGCGGTTCGAACCGGCCAGGGAACGGCGCGATCTGTCCGCCATACGCGGCATGATCCTGGGTCTGATGGCCGGCTACGGCCTCTCCCGGTTGATCGAAGGCGTCCCCGAACGCAGCCTCACCCGGCGTGTTTGCGACGTCGTGATCGTCCTGAACCGATTGAACGGCCTGGGCGAGTACGACATGGTCCTCGACCTGGCGGGGCTCGCGTTGCGTCGGCTGGAGACCGACGAAGCGCTCGCCGGCAACCCCAACCACTGGGCCTGGGACGCGGCGGAAGACCTGCGCGACCTGTCAGCCGGCTTCGGACAGCTTGCGTTCGGTGCCCGTTGATCCGGCCGCGGTCTGCTTCGGCCCCCGACGCAACGGGATTTCCCGCAACATCAAGGCGAGCACGAAGCCGAGCACCGCGATCGGTACGCCCGCCAGGAACACCGCGTCGAGCGCGTCCGCGAATGTGGTCAACGTCGCTTCCCGTTGCCCCGCCGGCAATGCGTCGATCGCCTGCCGGGTGACTCCCATGCCGGTCTCGCCGGCCCCGCTGCTCGCGGTCTTGCCGGCCAGCCCGTGGGCGAACACCGCGCCGAGCACGGCCGCGCCCAGAGCCGAACCTATCGAGCGGGCGAACGAGTTCAGGCCGGTGGCCACGCCGATGTCCGACTGCTCGACCGAATTCTGCACCGCGAGTGTGGTCACCGGCCCGATCGTGCCGAGCCCGAAGCCCAGCACCATCAGGCCGATCAGCAGATGCCAGTACGGGCTGTCCGTGCCCAACAGCGACAACACCACGAGCCCGGCAGCGGCGAGCACAGTGCCGATCAGGGGAAAGCGCTTGTACTTGCCGATCCGCGAGATCAACCGACCCGACAGCGTCGAGCACACCATCATCGAGAGCATCATCGGCGCAAGCAACAGACCCGATTCGGTCGGCCCGTGACCGCGCACGATCTGTTGGTAGATCGGCAGGAACGTACTCATCCCCAGGGTCAGGCAGCCGGTGACCATCGTCAGCGGACACGCGACCCGCACGATCGTGTTGCGCGAGAGCAGCCGCAAGGGAATCAACGGATCGGCCGCACGCCGCTCGACCAATACGAAACCGGCGAGCATGCCGACCGCCGTCACCGCCAGTACCAGGCTCGGTGCGGAGATCCAGGCGAACTGTGTCCCGCCCCAACTCGTGAACAGGATCAAAGCACTGGTCCCGCAAGTGAGCAGGGCGAGACCGGAGCCGTCGAACGCACGCTTGACGTAGGGCTTGCGCGGCAGCCTGAGCACCGCGGAGGTGACCATCAGCGCCACCGCACCCAGCGGGATGTTCACGTAGAACACCCACCGCCACGACAGCGCCTCGGTGAAGAAGCCGCCGATCAGCGGCCCGCACACGGTCGAGAAGGCCACCGTCGACGCGATGAAGCCCTGATAGCGACCACGCTCGGCGGGTGGCACCAGGTCGCCGATGATGGCCTGAGCGTTGCTCATGAGCCCGCCGGCACCGAGCCCCTGGATCGCCCGGAAGGCGATCAACGCGCCCATCGACTGCGCGGTGCCGCACAACATCGAGCCTGCGAGGAACACCACGATGGCGAACTGAAACAGCCGCTTGCGGCCGTGGACGTCGCCGAGCTTTCCGTACAGCGGGATCGAGACGGCCGTGGCGAGGGTGTACGCGGTGGTCACCCACGCCAGGTGTTCGAGCCCGCCGAGGTCGGCAACGATCGTCGGCATCGCCGTCGAGACGATGGTCGCGTCGAGCGATGCCAGCATGACGCCGAGCATCAACCCGCAGAAGACCAACAAGATCTGGCGGTGCGTCAGAGTAGGTGGGGCGGCGGAACCCGCCCCCGAATCCTTCACATCGCTAAAAGCTAGGCTGGGTAATGAACCATGTCAATGATCATCCACCGGCCGGCCCTGCGACGTGCCTCGACGGGCCCGCCTACGCGGCGCCGCTGCGCAACTGCGCCACCACGCCGTCCACGCCCTCGCTGCGCAGCCGCTCGACCACGCGCACGCCGTCCAGGCGGGTCTTCATGTCCTGCGGGGTCAGCCCCCGCTCCAGGCACAGCGCCGCCAGCTTGTACTCGGTCGGCAGGATGCCGGCGGTCAGCCAGGCCAGCACCTGAGCCGCCGTCATGTCCAACTGGGTCCAGCTCGTCGCCATCGCGTGCCGCTGCTCGGGCGTGGTCCGGGGATCGATCTGCTTGATCACGCGACCGATGTCGAGAACGCGCGTAGCGTCTCGATTGGGCACGGCCGCTGGCGCAGGCGCCGGGATGACGGCACGCGGCGCCGACTGCGCCTGACGGCGCTGCTGCTGCGGGGGCTGGTGTTGTCGATTGGACCGGGTCGGCGTCTCCGAGCTGCGCCGACGAGGCCGCCGACCGTCGAGAAGGTTGGCCAACATGGCCTGTTCGACGGCATCGAGATCTTCCACCACAGGTAGTCACCCTTCTGGAATCCGCGCCGTGCACAATCCGGTCATTCGCAGAGGAATGCCGCTGTTCGGCGCTCAGAATCACACGCCGGGAGGGACGTGGACTGCGATGGTCTTGCCCATGTCGACCTTCACTCACACACGCGACCGATCATCGAATCGTAGCGATATGACGAATCGTCAACCGCGCGCCCGCAAGCGCGCCGGTCAGTACGCTGAGGCGCGGGGCCGAAGGGGGTGACATGGGAACGGGATACGAGCGATCCTGCTGGTTCACCCTGCCCGCCCAGCCGGCCTCGGTCGCCCAGGCCCGACGAGCTCTCGCGGACCATCTGACCTACTGGGGACTGCCCTACGGGCACGACCTGGGCTACGCCCTCAAGCTGGTCGCCTCCGAACTGATCACCAACTCCGTCGAACACGCGGCCGTACTGTCACCCGAGGTCTCGGTGACCTGCACGGTGCACGACGGTTGGCTGTGGTTGGGAGTGCGCGACCGCCACCCCTACCGTCCGGTCGCCCTGTTGGAAACGGTCGACGACACCTCCGGGCGAGGCCTGCTGATCGTGCGCAACATCGTCACCGAATTCGGCGGCCAGATCCACATCGAGGCACACCCCGACGGCAAGACCCTGTGGGTGATCCTGCCGTGGCCGGTCGCCTGAACCCCGCACCGCCGCCCCTGGCTTGGCCGCCCCAGGCAACTCTGGTCCTCCGGCCGTCGCAAGACATCCCGTAGTCGCGGCCCGCATACGGGTGAACGAAAATGCGACGGATCCCGCGGTTCGACGTTCGAGCGGTGCCGGAGCCTCGCCTCCTCGGTTGCACGACTTGCGGGGGAGGGTGGCAGGAGCCGGTTGCGGAGATCGCCCGTCTCGCCTCTCGCTGCCTACGACACAAGGGCGTTCGTATCGTAGCCGCTCGCGGACGGTGCGTGGTGACGATCACCGTAACCAGGAGAATGCTGCGATCGTATTCGGCACGAGTACCCCGATCCATCGGAAATGGCGCAAACTCCTTGTGGGAGCGACATGTACAACGTGCTCAGCCTCGATCGCCCGCATCGACCACCACTGCAGGCCGGCGGACCCGTCAGGTCCGCCGGGTACGACGACCGTGCGTCCATTCGGGGGAATGCGAAGCGGCGCCGGACCCGCGGTGCCCGGTCCCTGACATCGCTCTTATGGAGGCGTTCGTACCGTGATGACGGGCTCACACGGCCGCTGGCCGCCGACATTCGGGCAACGGGGCGGGCCCGCAGGCGCGTTGGCGTCCGCCGGCATCGCGGATCATGAGAAGGGGTTGCCATCGCGCAAAGCCCGCACACGGGAGCCCGATGCGGGACATGATTCTGATAACCGGCGGATTGCCGTACGGTGAACGTCCTTCGGAGCGGTGGCGAACGGGCCGCGTCCACGATTCGAACCGTAGCCCGACCCACGGCCGTGCAGACCAGGGGAGGTACGTACCGCACATGTCGACATCCGCGGAGGCGCTTCCGGAGCCGGCGCGACCGGGCAGCCCTCGAAAGGCCATCCCCGGTCCGGCCGGGGACGAATCCTCGCCCGCGCGAGCCCATCCGACCCACCTCGAACCCGAACACCCGCGCCCCGGCGCGGTACTCGGCGCCGCGCGACACATCACCGCCGGCGACCGCGGGTCGAGCGACCCACTGCTCGACCCCGCGCCGGCGCGCGCCGCCGACCACGCGGCCATCGAGAATCTGCTGCGTTGCCGCATCCGTGAAAGCGGCACGGCGGTACCGGCGGACGGCCCCTTACGGCTTCCGTTGCCGGCGACCGCCAGCACCGTCGTCGCGCCGGTCCTGTATCGCTCGGAGACCGGCATGCACCGTTTCGGGCCGGTCCGACTGAGCAGTGGTGTCGCCCTCGACGCCACCACGTTGGCCGTGCTGCTTGCGATCGAGGCCGCGCACGGGCGAGTCGGCTCGATCACCGCGATCGCCGATATGACCGACCGGGTGATCGACTCGACCCGACGGATCGCACACCATCTCGCCGAGCGTCGCAAGGCGTCCGAGGACGTGCCCGGAACGACGCCGTTCCTGTGCACCGAGCAGTCGATCGTGCTCGGCCACCCGATGCACCCGTCGCCGGCATCCCGTCAAGGTATGTACGGGCCCTCGTCGCCGCGCTATTCGCCGGAATTGCGCGGCTCGTTCCCCCTGCACTGGTTCGCCGTCGATCCCGCCGTCGCGGTCCACGACGGCGACCTGGGGCGTCCGGTGCCGGTCGTGCTCGCCGGGCTTGCCGAAGGGGACGTGAGCCTGCCCCCGGGTATGGTCGCGCTGCCGGCGCACCCGTGGCAGGCCCGCGACGTGTTGGCGAGGCCGGGTGTCGCCGCCCTCCTGGAACGTGGTCTGCTTCGCGACCTCGGTCCCGGTGGGCCCGCCTGGTCCGCGACATCCTCGCTGCGCACCGTGTACCGCACCGGCGCGCCCGTCATGCTCAAGACCTCGCTCGGCATCGAGATCACCAACTCCCGCCGGGAGAACCACCGCAGCGAACTGCGCCGAGGTCTCGCCGTACACCGGATGCTCGACGCCGGCCTCAAGCGCGTCATGCACTCCGCTCACCCCGGCTTCGACGTGCTGCGCGATCTCGGTTGGATCGCCGTCGACATTCCCGGTGGGCGTGGCGAGTCGGGGCTCGAACTCGTGGTGCGGGACAACCCGTTCGGCCCGCGAGACCGCGTGCACTGCATAGCGGGGCTGGCCGCGACGCGCCCGGACCTGCAGCGGGGGAGATCGATCCTCGCCGACGTGCTGTACACGCTGGCCGCGCGCACCGCGACACCGCTGCGGGAGACGGCCGAGTCGTGGTTCCGCCGATACCTGGAGGTGCTGGTCGCACCGATCCTGTGGCTGCACGGCGAATACGGCCTGGGCCTGGAGGCGCATCAACAGAACACCCTGGTGGTACTGGACACGGACGGTCGTCCGATCGGTGGGCGCTATCGCGGCAACCAGGGCTACTACTTCTCGGCCGAACGCGGAGCACGGCTGGCCCGTTGGCTCCCCGGCGCGGGGCGGGACCTGGGCACCTGGTGCCCCGACCACGTGATCGACGAACGACTCGGCTACTACCTCGCGATCAACAACGTGCTCGGCCTCGTCGGCGCGATGGGTGCGCAAGGGCTGGCCGATGAAAAGGCGTTGATCGCGATCTTCCGTGACCGGCTGATCCGCACGCGCGCGGATCACCCCGCAGGGCGCCCGCTCATGGACCGCCTGCTCGACGGTGCCACACTGCGGTGCAAGGCCAACCTGCTCACCCGCGTCGCGGGTCTCGACGAACTCGAAGTTCCGTTGGAGACCCAGTCCGTCTACGTCGACATCCCCAACCCGATCGCGGACGTGCGCGGCTGAGCGGTTCTCGTACCACCAAAGAGGAGACGGCACGGTGCGCGCGAACGTCACGGTCCTGGCGCTGCACCGGTTCGAAGGCGAACCTCTTGAATACGAGGACGCGGTCTGGATCGGCGACGGGGCGGGGCGTGGGTTCCTGCCGCCGGCCGGACCCGCGTGCAGGCGCGCCCGGGTGGACCGGCCGGGCGCGCTTCGGGTGGCTTTCGCGGACGGCGCCGCAGAGAGCCTGCTGGCGCGGCGCTGGGCCGAACTCGTGGTGCGGGCATGTGGCGCGGCGCCCACTCCGCTCCTGTGCGGGGGTGCGGGCTTCGCCGACGTGTTGGCGCGCGCGGCGGACCGATGGCCCGAACTGACCAAGCGCTATCTGGTCGAGCGGGATCGGCGTGGAATGCCCGTACAGCCGTACGAATTGCGCAAGTTGGAGCGTGGAGCGCATGCTTCCGCAGTACTCGCCGCGCACTTCGCGCCACATCCGTGGTTGTCCGGCCGAGGCCAATGGGCGGTCGCGGTGCTCGGTGACGCCTACCTCTTCCAGGTTCGCGGCGACCGGCTCTGGCGGGTGTTCCCCACCTCCCGACGGCCCGATGTCGCGACCAGCAACGGTGCGGATCGTGCAGCGGTTGCACGGCGGGTGCGGTGTGCGCGCGGTACCTGGACCGACCGCGATCTGTTGTACGTCGCCAACGAAACGGCGGGCGCGTGGTTCCTGCGCACCGCGCTGGCCGGCGGACGACCCTGGGAGGAACTGCGCGAACCCGCGGCGGGAAGTCCTCACGAACTCGCCCGCTGGGCAGCCGCACGACGGCGGGCGGGCATCCTCGACAAGGGGGACCTCACGCTCGTACGCATCGACCCGATGATCGGCCCGGCCCGGCCCCCTGGTGACCGGGACGGGGCCCAGACCCTTACGCGAGGCCATTCGCCGGCGACACCCATGCCTTCGTCACCTGCGGGCGGCCACTGAGCGGCCCGCACAAGCACGCGACCCGGTGGGTGAAGCCGCCGATGGGTCGCCTTCACCGCGTGGCCGTGACCGGCCCGGACAGCCCGACCGCAGCCGCCGCCGTCGGGACTGCACGCGGGTGCGGGTCTCCGGATCCGAACCGAAGACGTCAGCCGTAAGGCGTCGGCGGGGACGCCGAAGGGGTGGGACAGGCCGCCGACGGTCCCACCCCTTCAGCTCCTGTCACGGGCGATCAGCAAGCGCCCCGGTCCTCCCACACACCCCACTGGCCGGTCGTGCCCGGTGCCTCGCCGCGCGTCCACCACTTGGCACGCCACGTGTGGTTGTTCCACACGACGGTGTCGCCGTTCGTGTACGTCATCGACTCGGTCCACGGCTTGGCCGCCGCGCACTTGGTGTGCAGCGGGACGTTCATCTCCTTGACCCACTGGTTGCGCCGGAAGTCGCGGGCCTTGATCGTCACGCGGTCGTTCGCGACCTCGACTTGGAGCCCACTGTTCTCCAAACCGCTCAGCGCGCTCTCGCCGCCCGAACCGTCGTCGGTCCATTGAGTCTGAACGGCACCCGTGTTGACGACGGTGAAGCCCTCGAGGTTGCCGGTCCCGGGCACCACCTTGCGCACGGCCCAGTCGGACAGGTTCAGGTCCCAGTGCGTGTGCGAGGTGAACAGCACGGCGTCCTTGTGGGCGCCAAGGATGTTCATGATCCGGTCGGCCTGGAGGTAGTCCGACTTGTAGAGCTTGTTACGCGTCCCCGAGACGGTGTCCGGCAGGACGTGGTGCGAGAACACGAACGTCGGCTTGCCCTGTGCCTCCCAGTAGTTCATCCGCTGCTCGAGCCACGTGAGCTGCTCGTCGCTGAACCACACCTCGTCCCACTTGGTGGAGTCGCTGTACTTCATGTACTTCTCGGTACCGAGGAACAACATCGGGACACCGTCGACAACGCGCTCGTAGAAGACCTTGTCGAGGCCGGTGAAGTCGTAGAAGTTCTGGAAGAGCGACTGCTCGGTGGTTCCGTTGGGCCAGGTCTCCTGGCAGAGCTTGTCCGGATTGCAGTACTTGGGCACGTAGAACTCGTGGTTGCCGATCGTGAAGAACGTGTTCGCCGGGTGCGGACGCGTGTTCAGGACCTGCTTCACCTGGTCGTACTCGGCCTTGTAGCCGCGCGGGGTGATGTCGCCGTTGACGACGAGCGCGCCGCTGTTCGGGTTGATCACCTTCATCTGGTCGAGCGCGCGGCCGAAGTCCGCGAGGTCGCCCTGCACGTCACTGATGACATTGAAGGACACCTTGGCGGGCGCGGCGGCGGGGGCCGCACTCACGGGGGCGGAGGAGTGGGCCGTGGCGGGGCGGCTCTCGGCGTAGGCGGCGCCTGCGCTCGCCGTCAGGGCGAGCGCGGCGCACACGGCCGCTACGCGCCGGTGTTTGCGGAGGTTGGGCATGGCGATCCTCGGGACGGAGGGGGTGCGGGGACTCGTCCATCACACCGGTTGGTCGCGACGGTCCGGCGGCCCGCAGCGATCATGAAGGTGTCGAATGGCTGAAGATCGTCCACGAATCCGGCAAAGCGAGCTCCAAGTCGTCCACAAGGGTCGAGTTGTCCACAGACTGCGGCC
The DNA here is from genome assembly GCF_042754445.1 of Embleya sp. NPDC059213. Taxonomy (NCBI): domain Bacteria; kingdom Bacillati; phylum Actinomycetota; class Actinomycetes; order Kitasatosporales; family Streptomycetaceae; genus Embleya; species Embleya sp. NPDC059213. The sequence goes on along the minus strand of NZ_JBHZAV010000031.1, from coordinate 19,667 downwards.
TCGCGCCGCGTGCCCCGGGCCGTGCAGACCAGGATCCGGGAATGGAAGTGACTGTACGAGTCTTGCGGGGGTTGGCATGGCAGCACGACGGAGTGGTAACGCGGGAACAGGCGCTGTCCGCCGGGGTGACCGGGCGGGTGTGGCGCAGGCTCGTGAACGATGGGAGCGTGCGCGAACTCGCGCGCGGCGTGGGGTTCGTCGATGCCGATCGATGTGCGCTGTCCTGGCGCGGGCTGTTGCGCGCCGGGCTCGCGGCCTATGGCGAGCGAGCCGTGGCCGTCTTGCACAGTGCGGCCCGCGTGCACGGGATGCGTGGCGTGCCGCCGGTGGAATGTGTGCACATCGCGACGCCCGATACCGCGTCGCGTCGTGGTGGGCCCGGCATCGTGGTTCATCGGCGACGGTTGCCGGCGGAGGAGATCGTGATGGTGGACGGCTTCGCGGTGACGACGCCGGTGCGGACGCTCGCCGACCTGGTGGCCAGGCTTTCGCCCGAGGACGGGTTGGCGATTCTCGATTCGGCGCTGCACCTGCGCCTGGTCGAAGTGGCGCAGTTGGAGGCGGTCGAGCGGGCGGCGGCAGGCCGCCCCGGGGCGGGACAGGTGCGGCCGCTACTGGAGATCGCGGACGCACGGGCCGAAAGCCCGCTGGAGTCGCGAGTACGCCTCGACTGCGTGCGGGGCGGGGTCGCACCGGACGAGTTGCAGCACGAGGTCGCGCTGCTCGACGGCGGCCGGGCCCGCGTGGATCTCGCCTGGCTGACCGGGCTGCGGCCGATTTTCGCCGAAGCGGACGGAGCGGACGTGCACTCGCGGCCCGACGCGTTGTTCCGCGACCGGTCCCGGGCCAACGAGCTGGCCCTCGCCGGCGCGCTCGTTCTGCGTTTCACCTGGCACGACACACTGCGCCGAGGGAAGGTCGCGGGGCTCGTGCGGCGGGCGTTCCAGTCATGAGTCCCGCGAGCGTCGCGGTGCCTGTGGAAATGGTCCGGCTATCCGGCGACGCGGATGTTCTCCAACGCCAACAGGCGCTGCTTGCGCGGCAATCCGCCCGCGTAGCCGGTCAACGTGCCGTCGGCTCCGATCACCCGGTGACACGGGATGACGATGCTGATCGGATTGCGGCCGTTGGCCAGTCCGACCGCACGGGAGGCCGTGGGCTGCCCGAGGAACCTCGTGGCCAGCGCGCCGTAGGACATCGTGTGCCCGAACGGGATGGTCGTCAGGGCCGACCAGACCCTGAGCTGGAAGGCCGTGCCGACCGGCGCCAACGGCAGGTCGAACTCGCGCAGTTCGCCGGCGAAGTAAGCGCTCAACTGCGCCTTCGCCTGCGTGAACGCACCGGGATCGGATACCCAGTCCGCGTCTGGGGTGGCCGCCATGTAGAGGGCGGTGAGCGACTGGCCGTCACCGATCATGAGCAACTCGCCGACCGGGGATTCCAGCGTCGCGTATCGGCGGGGGCCGTCGAGGGGGACGTTGAACGCGGTCGGGGGCACGTTCGGGTCGGGCGTTTCGACGACATCGAACAGCGCGTCCTGGTTCATGCGACTTCCTTCACCGAGACGGTGGACGCTGCGGACAGGCTCGCCCACAGGTGGTGCAACGCGTACGAGCGCCATGGGGACCACGACTGCGCGGCCGAGACCGGGAGCCCCCAGCGCGCGAGCGCGTGCTTGACGCCCAGATCGGTCGGTAGGAACACATCCGGATCGCCGAGTGCCCGCAACCGAATGTACGACGCCGTCCAGGGGCCGATACCCGGAAGGGCCAAAAGGCCCGCCTCCGCCGCTCGGCGGTCCACCCCCGGGTCCAGGCGGACCGCCCCGGACGCGAGCGCCCCGGTGAGCGAGTAGATCGCCTTCTTTCGAGCCGTGGGCATCGGCAGATCCGCCGGATCCGCGTCCGCCAACGCGTCCGCGGTCGGGAACGCGTGGGTGAGTCCGCCCTGTGGCGCGACCAGCGGTTTGCCGTACAGGGCTGTCAGCCGACCCGCGATCGTGCGAGCGCCCGCGACCGAGACCTGCTGGCCGAGCACGGCTCGGACGGCGAGTTCGTCGGGGTCCACGTGGCCCGGTGAACGCAGGCCGGGCGTGGCACGCACCAGCGCGCCCAGCCCGCCGTCACCGACCTCGGCGCTTGCGAGTGCCTCGTCCACGGCGAGCGGATCCGCGTCCAGGTCGAGCAAGCGCCGGCAGCGCTGTACGGCGGCCCCCAGGTCGCGCAGGTCGTCCAGGACCAGGCGGCACCACACCCACGAGGGACCGGGCGAGAGCTCGACCACGCCGGTGCCGTGCGGGAGGGACAGTACGCGACGGTAGACGCCGTCCACGTACTCCTCCACGCCCGGCACCGCCCGCAGGCCCAGGAAATCCAGCGTGTGCCCGAGCGCGATCGGCTCCCGGTAGGGCAGCCGCAACCGGATCTCGCCCGGTTCGACGCTGCGGGCGCCGGCCCGTCCGCGCACCTCCGTGGGGGTGCGGCCGAACACCTCGCGCACGGTGTCGTTGAACTGCCGCACGCTGGCGAACCCGGCCGCGAACGCCACCTGTGCGATCTGCAGATCGGAGGTCTCCAGGAGGACGCGGGCCGTCTGTGCCCGGCGGGCGCGGGCGAGCGCGAGAGGGCCCGCGCCGACCTCGGCCATCAGCAGCCGGTTCAACTGGCGGTCGCTGTATCCGAGCCGACCCGCGAGACCGCCGACGCCTTCGCGATCCACGACCCCGTCCGCGATCAACCGCATGGCGCGCCCGACCACATCGGCGCGGACATCCCACTCGGGCGAACCCGGCGAGGTGTCCGGGCGGCAGCGTTTGCACGCCCGGAACCCCGCCGCCTGTGCGGCTGCCGCAGACGGGTAGAACCGCGCGTTCTCCCGCTTGGGCTTGACCGCCGGGCAACTCGGCCGGCAGTAGATGTCGGTGCTGGTGACCGCCATGTAGAACCAGCCGTCGAACCGACTGTCCCGGCTGCTGCACGCTCGGTAGCACTGCTCGTCGTCCATCACGTCGACAAGTGTCACCCCTTCCCGCAGGAGTGGCCGGCGGGAATCGGACAGCACCGTGGCGGCGCCTCGCGGGCGCGAGCCGCGCCTACAACCCCCGAATCAACCCGTTGCGGAAGAGGTCGACGAAGATGGCATGGTCGGCGCGGGCACGAGCCCCGTACGCGTGCGCGAAGTCCACGAGTGAGGCCGTGAAGCCCTCCTCGTCCCGCTCGATCGCCTCCAGGATCGCGTCCTCGGTCGAGAACGGGACCAGCGTGTGACCGCTTTCCTCGTCCGCGACCGCGTGCATCGTCGCGGTGGCGCGGCCCAGGTACTCCACGACCTCCGCGATCGTGTCCACCTCGTTGAGGTCCGACCAGTCCAGGTCGTTCGCGTAGGGCGACACCTCGGCGACCAGCTGCCCGACCCCGTCGATGTCGGTGTAGCCGAGCCACGGGTCCGCGTGTGCCTGCAGGGCGCGCTGCGAGATGACCGTGCGATGACCTTCGTGTTCGAAGTAGGACCGCACCTGGGGGTCGGTGACGTGGTGGCTCACCGACGGCGTTTGGCCCTGCTTCATGTACAGGATCACGTCGTTTTCCAGCGCCTCCGTGTTGCCCTCGATCAGCAGGTTGTACGAGGGCAACCCGGCGCTGCCGATGCCGACCCCGCGCCGACCCACCACGTCCTTGACCTCGTAGGTGTCCGGCCGTTGGCGCGTTGCGGGCGGCAGCGTGTCGAGGTAGCGCCGGAAGGCCGCCAGCACCGTCTCCTTGACGTCGTCCGGCAACTCGAACGCGCCGCCGGACAGGGCGAAGCGCCGTTCGTGGTCGGCGACGACCGTCTGCGAACGAAGCAACCCGATGCGCGTCTGCAACCGGGCCTGCCGCAACACTTCGAGCAGCGGTCCCTCGGTCGTCGCCAGTGTCAGTGCGGCGTCCTGCGGCGTGATCTTGTCGGTCAGCAGCCGGAGTTGGTCCAGGTAGGCCGCACCGTAGCCGGTGACCAAGGCCGCGATCGTGTCGTCGCTGAGGGCCTTGCCGTGCCCGATCAGCGCGAGGCTGGCCGCGAAACGCTTGACGTCCCACGTCCAGGGGCCGACGTACGCCTCGTCGAAGTCGTTGACGTTGAACACGAGCTTGCCGTCCGCGTTCATGTACGTGCCGAAGTTCTCCGCGTGCAGGTCGCCGTGGATCCACACCCGCGAGGTGTGCTCGTCCAGAAAGGCATCCTCGCGGCCGTCGAGGTCGGCGTAGAACAAACAGGCCGTGCCCCGGTAGAACGCGAACGCCGAGGACGCCATTTTGCGGAACTTCACCCGGAACGCGGCGGGATCGCCGTCGATCAACGCGCCGAAGGCCCGTTCGAAGACCTCCAGGATGTGCCGGGCACGATCCTCGGGGTCCGCCGGGCCATACTGCGCGTAGCCGCCCTCGAACCCCACGCCGCCCAGACCGATCCCTATGCCCTCGGCCATTGCGACCGCCTCCCTCGAAGTCTCCCCGGGGTCGGCAGGACCCCACGTCAGGATCCCAGACGGGAGAGCCGGGAGGGCATCGAGCCCCCGGAGCGTGAGGGGGGAGTCAGAGGCGCCCGGGGGCTCGACATCCGGCGCCTGCCCGGCCGACGGCCAGTCATGCCCGGCAGGGGCCGACGATGTTCGAGAGCGCGATCCGGCTTCGGGAATCGATCCGGTGGCAACGCCCGGTCAAGGAGTCGACCCGGCCCCGTTCTCCGACCGCGCGTTTCCCGAAGGGGTCTGCGACGGCACGGCGGTCGACGGCGGGACGTTGTAGTCGTCCCGACGAGTTGGGGACTGGTAGTTGATGTTGGGCGGGGTGCTCGCCGCCGTACTGTTGGCTTCCGCGCGCACCCACACGGGCCAGATCGGGGCGAGCGCGATCGAGCGCAGCCGGTCCATCGACAGGAGCGGTGTCGGGCGGCCGATTTCCCCCTTTTCCTCGCGGGAGGCGACCTCGTTGACCGTGATCACGACCCCGTCGCGACGCACGACTTGAACGGACCACTCCTGGGGTCCCCTTCCCGAAGTGCCGGCCTTGCCGTCGGCGCGGTTCTCCGGCGTGTCCGGAGCTGCGGGATAGACCCAATCCTGGCGCTCCACCACTCGACTGCCGTCGGACATCCCGTAGTCCATGCACTTGGCCTTGGTGGTGCCTTCCGGGTGCGGACACCCCGCGACTTCGGCTACCACGGCGCTTTGTTGCACCGACATGGACAGCAGGCTGGGCCCGAGGGAGTCCTCCAGGACCAACGACACCGACGCCCCGACGCTATGGATGCCCGCAGTGCTCTTGTCGGTGTTGTCCGACCCGGTGATCCGCGTGGGCGGAAGGGTCTCCGGCAACAGCGGCATCAACAGATGCAGCAGCAGCGGCGGCAGCAGGGGTGTCATCTGAGGCGGGGCGGACAGTGTCGGCCGTGGCTTGGGCACTGCCTGGGGGATGGGTGATGTGAGCAGCTGCGCCGTCGGGCTCGCAGGTCCGGACACCTGTCCGGGGCCACCGTCGGTTCGTTCCGAGACGACGAGCAGGGTCGTTCCCGCCACGGCCAGTACCGCTGCGGTCGACACGCCGACCTGGAAACGCCGTACCAACTTCATCCGCCTGCCTCGGGCTATACCACCCGAGACCAATCCCGCCGGGGGGACCAGCCCCGACGCCGACGCCCGCATCGCGGCCGCCAGCTCCTTCTCGTGGGACCCCATAGACCTACCGTCTCCTCGCCATCCGTGCCATCCGTGTGAACGCAGGTCGTACTGCTCACCAGCCGTACGGCCGTACCGGCGGTGTGCTCACTGACCCCTCATGCGGCGGAGAGCCAGCCGGATTCGCTTCCGAGTACGCTCCGCAACTTCTCCAGCGCCCGCATCGACCTGCTCCGCACGGCCCCCTCGGACACGCCCATCTGTCGCGCCGTCTGCTCCACGCTCAGGTCCTCCCAGTACCGCAGGACCAACACCGCCCGGTCCTTGGGCGGCAGTTCGGACAGGCTCTTCAGGAGCGTCAACCGCAACGCCTGGTCCTCCTCGGGGCCCGAGCCTTCCGGCAGGTCGGCATAGGGCTGCTCGGTGCTGCTCAGCCTGCGTCGGTGGGACAGATAGGTGCGTGTCAGCACGGTGCGCGCGTATGCCTCCGGGCTGTCGGCCCGACTGACCCGCTTCCATGCCCGGTACAACTTGCCCAGCGTCGTCTGCACGAGGTCCTCGGCGAGATGCCAATCGCCACACAGGAGCCACGCCGTCCGGAACAGCCGACCGCTGCACGCGTTGGCGAACTCCAGGAAATCGGCCGGCTCAGCGTCGAAGCCCGCCATAGACCCTCCTCGTCCCTACGCGCCCTCGCGCGTACCCACCCCATAGACGCGGCGGACCCCCCGACACGTCACAACTTCCGGCCGAGAATACGTATGTGCAGCTCATGGGCCATTCGAGGGGTTGGCCAAGGAATCCGCGCGTCGGCCCGTAGCCTGGGCCGGAGTCGATCACCATCGATGCCGCAGCCCTCGCGCCCCCAAATCCGGCACGGGGACACGAACCAGCCAGGGGAGTCGACGTGACGTCGGTGGACAACGATGTGGACCGTTTCAGCGCGAAGACTCGAGACTGGGTCGACGAGGCCATCCGCAAGGTGAGCGCCGACGCCAACCGTTCCGCCGACACCCATCTGCTCGCCTACCCGCTGCCCGCGCAGTGGGGTATCGACCTCTACCTCAAGGACGAGTCGACCCATCCCACCGGCTCGCTCAAACACCGCCTGGCCCGCTCGCTCTTCCTGTACGCCCTGTGCAACGGGTGGATCGAGGAGGGCACCACCGTGATCGAGGCGTCCTCGGGCTCGACGGCGGTCTCGGAGGCCTACTTCGCCAATCAGATCGGCCTGCCCTTCGTCGCGGTCATGCCCGCCACCACCAGCCCGGAGAAGATCGAGCTGATCGAGTTCCACGGCGGTCGATGTCACCTGGTCCAGGACGCCGCCACCGTGTACGAGGTCTCGCGCGCGCTGGCGGCAAAAACGGGCGGGCACTTCATGGATCAGTTCACCTACGCCGAGCGCGCCACGGACTGGCGGGGCAACAACAACATCGCCGAGTCGGTGTTCGAGCAGATGTCCCAGGAGCGCCACCCCATTCCCGAGTGGATCGTCGTCGGCGCCGGTACCGGGGGCACGAGCGCGACCATGGGCCGCTATGTGCGTTATCGCCGACACCACTCCAAGATCTGCGTCGTGGACCCCGAGAATTCCGCCTTCTTCGACGGATGGCGCACGCACGACCCGGAGTACGCCCAGGCGTGTTCGTCGCGGATCGAGGGCATCGGCCGACCCCGGGTCGAGGCCAGCTTCATGCCGAACATCGTCGATCGCATGATCAAGGTCCCCGACGCCGCGTCGGTGGCGGCGATGCGCGACCTGCACCGGCGCACCGGGCACAAGGCCGGCGGCTCGACCGGCACCAACCTGTGGGGCGCCCTGCGCCTGGTGGCCGAGATGCGCGCCGCGGGCCGCACCGGTTCGGTGGTGACGCTGCTGTGCGACGGCGGAGAACGCTACGCGCATTCGTATTACTCGGACGAGTGGCTCGCGCGGCAGAACCTGGATCTGGGCCCGTACGAAGACACGTTGCGACACTTCCATGCCACCAGCGAATGGCGCTGACCGCGCAGCCTTAGGCTGGGTACCGCAGGTCGACGAGGAGGAGCAACAGGATGAGCGGGGCGGGAAACGTCGTCTTCGACAAGCGCGAGCAACTGGAGAAGATCCAGAGCGGGCTGCTGCCGGGCGAGCAGATCATCGCGGTCTACGACGCGAAGGGCGTCGGCACCGGGTTCATCGGCCTGACCGACCGGCGCGCGATCATCCAGGACAACAGTTTCGTCGGTAAGAAGATCGCGATCACCTCCTTGCCCTATTCGAAGATCAGCAGCGTGAGCATGGTCTCCAACAAGAGCTTCACCGGTTCGTATCTGAGTTCCAGTGAAATAGCGATCCACGTCGGTACGCAGACCTACAGCGTGGAGTTCCGCAGCGACGACAAGGGTCGACACGTCCACGACGTGATCCTGCACTACATCATGCGCTGAGCAGGTGGTCGCGGACGTTCCCACACTCGGGCAACTCGGGTGCTTCGGGCGTCGATGTGGTGCTGCGGGTGCTCACCGGGTGGCGGGGGCGGCCTCGCCGCGCAGCGGCAGTCCCGCCGCGCGATAGATCGCGTCCATGACGCGCAGCGTCGGCACCGCGTCGACCGCGGGCGTCAGCGTCGGTGCGCCCAGGCGGATCGCGTCCGCGAACGCTTGCAGTTGCAGGCGATACGTCGGCGTTCTCGCCGCCTCGCCCAGGTGTTCGCGCCGCTTGAGCTTGCCCGTGTGCACGGTGAACCGATGTGGCAGGTGGGGCATCAGGTAGTTCAGTACGCGCATCTCGCCGCGCGTGCCCACGACGTGCGCGTGCATGTCCAGCACGCGTCGGGACAACATCGACGCGTGCACGGTGCCCGCCGCGCCGCCCGGCAGCCGTAGTCGGGCCGACATCGCGCGGTCTACCCGCCGGTCCCTGCGGATCGTCAGCGCGTGCGCGTCCGACACCTCGATCGGGTCGCTCGCGTTGTCGCCCGCGAGCAGCCGCATCAGGTGTACGGCGTAGCAGCCACCGTCCATCAATGCCCCGCCCGCGAGGTCGTAGCGGTAGCGGATGTCGCCGAGCAGCGGCAGCGGGAAGCACATCGACGTGGTGATGCGACGGATCTCGCCCAACTCGCCGTCGTCGAGGATCTCGCGCATGCGGCTCGCGAGTGGGTGATACCGATAGTGGAACGCCTCCATGGCGATCAGGCCCGCGCGTGCCGCGACGTCCGCGATCTCCTGCGCCTCGCTCTCGTTGGCCGCCATCGGCTTCTCGCACAACACGTGCTTGCCGGCTTCCAGCGCCCGGATCGTCCAGTGCGCGTGCAGCCCGTTGGGCAGCGGGATGTACACCGCGTGCAATTCCGGGTCCGCGATCAGCGCGGCGTAATCCGGGTGCACGCGCGGGATGCCCTGCCGCCGCGCGAAGGCGTCCGCACGGGCCGCGTCGCGGGCGGCGATCGCCGCGACCTGCACCTCCGGGATCAGCCGCGCGGGCTTGACCAGCGCGGCCGGCGCGATGCGAGCCGCGCCCAAAACGCCGATCCGGATCCGCTTCATGGCGTCATCCCCCTCGTCGCCGCCCCACTCGACACGCTCTCGCGCGAACGCGTGCTCCGGGCCCGTTGCCGGACCCACTCGGTGGGTCGCGCCGGACTCGCTGTCCCGCATGTTAGGGGCGCACGTGCGTGTGTGGGGGAGATCGCTCGGAGGAATCCGCGACCGACGGGTCGTCCCGTGTGTGGCGGGTACCCGCACGGACGAGTCGGGGCCTAGACTAGACTTGTCTTGACATCAAGATATCTGCGGGGCGCAGACCCCGGCATCCCTGGTTAGGGTCACCTTGCTTGGCGTACGTCGAGTGGGTGTCGGCAGGATGCGGGAGAAACGCACAAGATCAAGGGAGACCGTCGTGTCCGCGAACAGCTTCGACGCTCGCTCCACCCTGAACGTGGGTGACGAGTCGTACGAAATCTTCCGGCTGGACAAGGTGGAGGGCAGCAAGCGCCTCCCCTACAGCCTGAAGGTCCTGCTGGAGAACCTGCTCCGCACGGAGGACGGCGCGAACATCACCGCCGATCACATCCGTGCCCTGGGCGGCTGGGACGCGAAGGCCGAGCCGAGCGAAGAGATCCAGTTCACGCCGGCGCGCGTGATCATGCAGGACTTCACCGGCGTGCCGTGTGTCGTGGACCTCGCCACGATGCGCGAGGCCGTGAAGGCCCTCGGCGGCGACGCCTCCCGGATCAACCCGCTCGCGCCCGCCGAGATGGTCATCGACCACTCGGTCATCGCCGACGTGTTCAACCGTCCGGACGCGTTCGAGATCAACACCGACATCGAATACGGCCGCAACAAGGAGCGCTACCAGTTCCTGCGCTGGGGCCAGACCGCGTTCGACGAGTTCAAGGTCGTACCGCCCGGCACCGGCATCGTGCACCAGGTCAACATCGAGCACCTGGCCCGCACCATCATGGTTCGCAACGGACAGGCGTACCCCGACACCTGTGTCGGCACCGACTCGCACACCACGATGGTCAACGGCCTGGGCGTGCTCGGCTGGGGCGTCGGCGGCATCGAGGCCGAGGCCGCCATGCTCGGCCAGCCGGTCAGCATGCTCATCCCGCGCGTGGTCGGCTTCAAGCTCTCCGGCAAGGCGCAGCCGGGCGTCACCGCCACCGACGTCGTGCTGACCATCACCGACATGCTGCGCAAGCACGGCGTGGTGGGCAAGTTCGTCGAGTTCTACGGCGAGGGCGTCGGTGCGGTGCCGCTGGCCAACCGCGCCACCATCGGCAACATGTCGCCGGAGTTCGGCTCGACCTGCGCGATCTTCCCGATCGACGCCGAGACGATCACCTACCTGCGACTGACCGGCCGTGACGACAAGCAGCTCGCGCTGGTCGAGGCGTACGCGAAGGCCCAGGGCCTGTGGCACGACCCCAGCCACGAGCCGGAGTACTCGGAGTACATCGAGCTCGACGTCTCCACCGTGGTGCCCTCGATCTCCGGCCCCAAGCGCCCGCAGGACCGGGTCGTGCTGGCCGAGGCCAAGACGCGCTTCCGCGACGTGCTGGCGGACTACGTCACCAACGGCGACGAGTCCGGCAAGGAGTCCTTCCCGGCCTCGGACGCGCCCACCGGCTCCAACGGTCGCGTGCACAACCCGACCAAGGTGGTCGGCGAGGACGGCGTCGAGTACGAGATCGACCACGGCGCGGTCGTGATCGCCTCGATCACCTCGTGCACCAACACCTCGAACCCCTCGGTCATGCTCGGCGCCGCGCTGCTCGCGAAGAAGGCCGTCGAGAAGGGCCTCACCCGCAAGCCGTGGGTCAAGACCACGCTCGCGCCCGGGTCCAAGGTCGTCATGGACTACTACGAGAAGGCGGGCCTGATCCCGTACCTGGAGAAGGTCGGCTTCTCGCTGGTCGGCTACGGGTGCGTGACCTGCATCGGCAACTCCGGCCCGCTGCCGGAGGAGGTCTCCAAGGCGGTCAACGACGCCGACCTCGCGGTCGTATCGGTGCTCTCGGGCAACCGCAACTTCGAGGGTCGGATCAACCCCGACGTCAAGATGAACTACCTGGCCTCGCCGCCGCTGGTGATCGCATACGCGCTCGCGGGGTCGATGGACATCGACATCACCACCGAGCCGCTGGGCCTGGACCCCGAGGGCAAGCCGGTCTACCTCGCCGACATCTGGCCGAGCGACGAGGAGATCGCCGAGGTGGTGGCCTCCTCGATCGACCAGGACATGTTCATCAACCGCTACGCCGACGTCTTCGCGGGCGACTCGCGCTGGCAGTCGCTGGAGATCCCCACGGGCGCGACGTTCGAGTGGGACCCGCAGTCGACCTATGTGCGCAAGCCCCCGTATTTCGAGGGCATGCAGATGCAGCCGGCGCCGGTCGTGGACATCGCGGGCGCACGCGTGCTGGCCAAGCTCGGCGACTCGGTCACCACCGACCACATCTCGCCGGCGGGCTCGATCAAGGGCGACAGCCCGGCGGGCAAGTACCTGGCCGAGAACGGTGTCGAGCGCAAGGACTTCAACTCGTACGGCTCGCGCCGGGGCAACCACGAGGTGATGATCCGCGGCACGTTCGCGAACATCCGCCTGCGCAACCAGATCGCGCCGGGCACCGAGGGCGGCTTCACGCGTGACTTCACGCAGGCCGACGCCCCGGTGTCGACGATCTACGACGCGTCGGTGAACTACCAGGCCGCGGGCATCCCGCTGGTGGTGCTGGCGGGCAAGGAGTACGGCTCGGGTTCGTCCCGCGACTGGGCCGCCAAGGGCACCTCGCTGCTGGGCGTGCGTGCGGTGATCGCCGAGTCCTACGAGCGCATCCACCGCTCGAACCTGATCGGCATGGGTGTCATCCCGCTGCAGTTCCCGGTCGGCCACAGCGCCGCCACGCTGGGCCTCACCGGCGAGGAGACCTTCGCGTTCGAGGGCATCACCGCGCTGAACGAGGGTCGCACCCCCAAGACGGTCAAGGTCACCACGGACACCGGCGTCGAGTTCGACGCGGTCGTGCGCATCGACACCCCCGGCGAGGCGGACTACTACCGCAACGGCGGCATCATGCAGTACGTGCTGCGTTCGCTGGTGAACAAGGGCTGATCGCCGCACCGCGACGACAGGTCGCACGGCATCGACGCACCGGGTCGGGCTCCTTCGGGGCCCGGCCCGGTGTTTTGGTACGCCGTCACGCCCTCGACACGAGGGTGGGGCAGGTGCCGGCCGCACGCACTCGCGGCATCCACACTTGCACGCGGCGCAGGCGTCTGTGCTCGCGCCTGCGCCTGCACCCGCGCTCGCGGGCAACGCGCCTGCACCCGCGCCCGCCCACTCGGGCCCGCAGGCAGCGTCCTCGCGCACCTGTCGGGCATTGGCGCGGCCGGTTGGTTTCCCAACCGGCCGCAGGGTCAGTTTTGCGCTCTGCGCATGTGGGCGACAGGGCTAGGGTGCCGGTTCACCCAAAAGAGGGAACGCGCGGATCGCGCCGACCACTTCACCGGCGCCGTACACCGGTGCCTGGGCGAACGGGGCGAGGCTCTGCTCGTCCGCACCCATGCGCCACAACAATGCCGCCATGGCGACGATGTGGGCCCGTGACGCACCGTCCGCGATCTTGACCGCGGCGCCCCGCCCGTCCGGCAGGCCCACCGCGTACACCGCCTCCGCACCGTCCTTGGCGAGCAGGCCCGGGATCGCCCGCATCAGCCCCGTCACGTGCCGACCGGTGCCCGCGACCCACTGCGGGTGGGCGCGCATCGCGTCCGCGATCCGCCGCTCGTCGGTGCCCTCGGCGGCTCCGGCGAAGCGGCCGTAGGACCGGGCCAGGCCTGCCAGCGAGATGGCGAACAGCGGCGCCCCGCACCCGTCCACGCCGGCCGCCGCGACCGGCTCGCCGGCGACGTCCTCGACCGCCTGGCGGACGGCCTGCTGCAAGGGGTGGTCCGGCGCCAGATAGTCCTCGGTCGACCAGCCGTTGTACACGCAGGTGAGCAGCATCGCGGCGTGCTTGCCCGAGCAGTTCATCGCGATCCGCTCGGGGCCCTTGCCGGCCGCCAGCCACGCGTCGCGCTGGGCCGCGCCCAGGGGCCAGTCCGGTACGCAGCGCAGCGCGCTCTCCGGCAACCCCGCGCGGGCCAGGATGCGTCGGGTCCCCTCCAGGTGGAACGTCTCGCCGGAGTGGCTGGCGCAGGCGAGCGCGAGCAGTTCGCCGTCCAGGTCCAGTCCGTTGCGTACCATCGCCAGACCCTGGAACGGCTTGTTGGCCGAGCGGGGGAACATCGGCGCGTCCACGGCCCCGTGTCCCTCGACCACCGAGCCGTCGGTGCCGGTGAGTACGGCCGTGCCGTGGTGGATCGATTCCAGGAAGCCGTTCCGCCACACGCCGACCAGCGGTATGTGGGCGAATGCGGCCTCGTCGCCGGCGCTGTCGGCCTGGATCACGGGTCCTCCTGGAGTCGTACGACAGTCGAACAAAGTGGGGTGCGGGGCGGAACGCGGGTGGGGGCGAGCGCGAGCACGACGACGCGAGAGTCGAACGCGAGTGCGGGATGCCCCCTCCATGATCCACGTGTGCATTCCCGGTCGGCCACCGCGCATAATCGAACATATGTACGGCAATGGCGATCGCGATACCCCGGCCTGGGAGCAGCCGGGTCGCTTCGCCCATGCCGCGGCCGGGAACGAGGCCGGATCCAAGCCCAGGGGTCGGGACGGAATCGCGCCGACGGGATGGCCGAGAGGTGTTCGGCCACCGGGTGTGGCCGGCTGGGAGGAAACGGCCGTCGCCTGGCTGTTCGACCTGTGCCCACCGGGCTATCGAAGCCACGACCTCCTGCGCAAATACCCGTTGATCCTGGCCCGGATGGCCCGCCAACACGTGGCCGCCGCGCTCGCCGCGGCCCGACACGGCTACGGCACGGCGCGTGTCGAGCTTGCCGAGCGGGTGCCCGCGCAGGCGGTGGAGGCGGCGCTGCGCATGTACGAGTACGAGGGCTCGCGCGCCGCGGCCACCGAGCGTGCGGTCCGGCTGGTCGAGGAGGCCCTCGCGGGCGAGCGCTGGGAGCCTCGACTGTGACGTGCGCGACGTCGCGCACCTGGTGCGCCCGTCCGCTCGATCCCGCCCACCTGCCACGACGCCGGAGCGAAAGGGGTGTTTGTAACGTTCCATGCGTTCGTCGGTCGTGCGGCGGTGAATAGAGGCCCGATCGTGACGCCTGCGTTCAGGTTTGACTCTTCTGCCCGGACGGAGGGGGCAATAGAGTTCAGGACTTGCACACAACAAGTGCGTCGAATGCACCGGGGCGAGGAGATCGTAGATGTCCGACGGCATGACGGGAGCCCGCTTTTCGCAGGCCCGGCCGCCGGGATCGCACTCGTCCGGCTCCCAGTCCTCGCTGCACAGGGCCAATCTCGATCGGGTCCTGCACGCGGTCCGCATGGCGGGTGCGCTCACCCAGGCCGGGATCGCCAGGAGTACCGGGCTGTCCGCCGCGACGGTGTCGAACATCGTACGGGAGTTGAAGGCCCTCGACATGGTCGAGGTGACCCCCACCTCCGCCGGCGGCAGGCGGGCCCGCAACGTCTCGCTCAGCCGCGCCTCGGGCGTGGTCGTCGGCATCGACTTCGGCCATCGCCACCTGCGGGTGGCGATCGGTGACTTTGCCCACCGGGTGCTTGCCGAGGAGCACGTCCCGATCGACGTCGACTCCTCCGCCGACGAGGGCTTCGCGCTCGCGGATCGCCTGTTGGGCGTGCTGCTGGAGCGCGCCGGCGCGGTCCGGGCCGAGGTCACCGGGGTCGGGCTCGGCGTGCCCGGCCCGATCGACATCGACACCGGTGCGCTGGGTTCGACCACGATCCTGCCGGGCTGGGTGGGCTGTCACCCGCGCGAGGCGATGCAGGCCCGGCTGGGCCTGCCGGTCCTGGTGGACAACGACGCCAACCTCGGCGCGCTCGGCGAACTCGTCTGGGGCGCGGGCGTGGGTTGCACCGAGATGGCCTACCTCAAGGTGTCCGGCGGTGTCGGCGCGGGCCTGGTGATCGGCGGCCGGTTGTACCGGGGGCCGGGCGGCACCGCGGGCGAGATCGGTCACATAACGCTGGACGAGTCCGGGCCGGTGTGCCGGTGCGGCAACCGGGGCTGCCTGGAGACCTTCACCAACGCCTCCTACCTGCTCGACCTGCTGCGCGGCAGCCACGGCGCCGACCTGAGCATCGCGCGGATGATCGAGCTCGCCAAGGCCGGAGACGCGGGCTGCCGGCGGGTGGTCGCGGACGCCGGCAGGCACGTGGGGGTGGGCGTGGCGAGCCTGACGAACCTGCTCAATCCGCAACGGATCATCCTCGGCGGGGACCTCGCGGGCGCCGGCGACCTGCTGATCGCGCCGATCGTCGAGTCGGTCGGGCGGTACGCCATCCCCAGCGCTTCGCGTCGGCTGACCGTGGTCACCGGGTCGCTCGGCGAGCGGGCCGAGGTGCTCGGCGCGATGGCGATGGTGATGAGCGAGATGACCCCCTTCGCGGTCGAACGCACACCCGAGGCGCAGGTCGTGGGCGCTTCGACGTGAGCCGGCGCGCACGGATGGCGCATCGCGGTACCCCGATGCGAACCATTCGCCGTCATCGCCACGTCTAGACTCGATGGACGCCTCTCCTGCAGTCAGACCCGTGGGGGCGGTGACGGATCTGACGAAGGAGGAACGGGTGGCCCTGCTGGACAGCATTCGAGGACCCCGTGATCTCAAGGCCCTCTCGCCCGAGCAGCTCGCGCGGCTCGCGGACGAGATCCGCACCTTCCTGGTGGAGTCCGTCTCCAAGACCGGTGGTCACCTGGGTCCCAACCTCGGTGTGGTCGAGCTGACCATCGCGATGCACCGGGTGTTCGAGTCGCCACGCGACAAGATCCTCTTCGACACCGGCCACCAGAGCTACGTGCACAAGATCGTGACCGGCCGCAAGGACGGCTTCGGGCAGCTCCGTCAGGCCGACGGCCTGTCCGGCTATCCCAGCCGGGCCGAGTCCGAGCACGACGTGATCGAGAACTCGCACGCCTCCACGGTGCTGTCCTGGGCGGACGGCCTGGCCAAGGCGTACCAGGTGCGCGGTCAAACCGATCGGCACGTGGTCGCGGTGATCGGTGACGGAGCGCTGACCGGAGGCATGGCCTGGGAGGCACTGAACAACATCGCGGCGGCGAAGGACCGCCCGGTGATCATCGTGGTCAACGACAACGAGCGCTCGTACGGCCCGACCCAGGGCGGCCTCGCCGACCACCTCGCCACGCTGCGCACCACGCGCGGCTACGAGCGTTTCCTGGAGTGGGGCAAGGGCGTGCTGGGCCGCACTCCGGTGGTCGGCGGTCCGGTCTACGACATGCTGCACGGCGCCAAGAAGGGCCTCAAGGACGCCGTCGCGCCGCAGGGCCTGTTCGAGGACCTGGGCCTGAAGTACGTGGGCCCCATCGACGGGCACGACGTCGAGGCGGTGGAGAACGCGCTGCGCCGGGCCCGCGGCTTCGGCGGACCGGTGATCGTGCACGCGATCACCCAAAAGGGCAAGGGTTACGCGCACGCGGTCAACGACGCGGCGGACCAATTCCACGCGGTGGGTGTGATCAACCCCGAGACCGGCCTGCCGGTGAAGAAGTCGGGCGCGTCGTGGACGTCGGTGTTCGCCGACGAGATGGTCGCCATCGCGGACGAGCGGGAGGACGTCGTCGGCATCACCGCGGCGATGCTGATCCCGGTCGGGCTGCACAAGTTCGCCGCCAAGCACCCGGACCGGGTGTTCGACGTCGGGATCGCCGAGCAGCACGCGGTGACCTCGGCGGCGGGCCTGGCCAGCGGCGGACTGCACCCGGTGGTCGCGGTGTACGCGACCTTCCTCAACCGTGCGTTCGACCAGGTGCTGATGGACGTGGCGCTGCACAAGTGCGGCGTGACCTTCGTGCTCGACCGGGCCGGCGTGACCGGGCCGGACGGGGCCAGCCACAACGGCATGTGGGACATGTCGATCCTTCAGGTCGTGCCGGGCCTGCGACTGGCCGCGCCGCGCGACGCGGCCCAGGTGCGTGCCCAGTTGCGCGAGGCGATGGAGGTCGACGACGCGCCGACCGTGGTGCGGTTCGGCAAGGGCGCGGTGGGCCCGGAGATCGCGGCGATCGGCCGGATCGACGAGATGGACGTACTGCGCCGTACCGGTCCCCAGCGCAACGGCGGCGGTGAGCGCGGCGACGTGCTGATCGTGACCGTGGGGCAGATGGCCGAGATCGGGGTCGAGGTCGCCGATCGGCTCGCCGACCAGGGCATCGCCGCGACCGTGGTCGACCCGCGCTGGGTCAAGCCGGTTCCGGCCGGGCTCGCGCCGTTGGCGGCTCGGCATCGGCTCGTGGTCACGATCGAGGACAACGGCCGGGCCGGTGGCGTCGGTTCGGCGATCGCGCAGTCGCTGCGGGACGCGCGGGTGGACGTACCGCTGCGCGACTTCGGCATCCCGCAGGAGTTCCTCGACCACGCGGAGCGCTCGGACATCCTGGTTCGGATCGGTCTGAACGCCCAGGACATCTCGCGCCAGGTGGTCGAGGAGATCGCGTCCAAGACCGTGGACGCGGACGCGGAACAACACGAGACGACCGCCTGAGCCAGGGCCGCCGCACACGTCGCGACGATCCTGGGGCCGGGAGCGGGAAGCCACAGGCTTCGCTTTCGGCCTCGGGATCGTTGTGCTTTTCCCGGCGCTTCCGCACTCCCACACTCCTGTTTCCGGGTGGTCGATCCCCGGTGCTCCCGCACTCCGGCTTCCCGGCTCCTCGGCTTTCGGTTCGAAGATCACCCTGACGCGCCGAGGATCGGTCACCCGGAAACAGGAGTGAAAGCCTCGATCATGGCAACGGTCTCCGCCACCAGGAGGTGTTGCCATGGCCAACGCGCTGTTTCGCACCAAGAACATCGAGCAGTCCATCCAGGACACCGATGTCACCGAAGGGCACGGCCTACGCCGGGAGTTGTCCGCGCTCGACCTGATGGTCTTCGGCGTCGGTGTGGTGGTGGGCACGGGCATCTTCGTGCTGACCGGTACGGCGGCGAAGGACTACGCGGGCCCCGCCGTCGCGCTGTCGTTCGTGCTGGCGGGATTCGTCTGCGGGCTGGCCGCGCTGTGTTACGCCGAGTTCGCGTCCACGGTTCCGGTGGCGGGATCCGCGTACACGTTCTCGTACACCACCCTCGGCGAACTGCCCGCGTGGATCATCGGCTGGGACCTGATTCTCGAACTCGCGCTCGGTGTCGGGGTGGTCTCGATCGGCTGGTCGGGATATCTGACCTCACTGCTCTCGCAGGCGAACATCGACCTGCCGCAGGCGATCACGGCCGCGCCGGGCGACGGCGGGAAGGTCAATCTGCCGGCCCTGCTGCTCGTGCTCGGGGTCGCCACGATCCTGGTGTTCGGGGTCAAGCTCTCGGCCCGGTTCAACCTCGTCATGGTCACCATCAAGATCGCGATCGTGTTGCTGGTGATCTTCGCCGGTCTGTTCTTCGTCAAGACCGGCAACTACAACCCCTTCGTCCCCGATTCGCAGCCGCCCTCGTCCGGCAACGACGGGCTCAAGGCCCCGCTCGTGCAGACCCTGTTCGGGTTCGAGCCGCAGATCTACGGTGTGATGGGGATCTTCTCCGGTGCGGCGCTCGTGTTCTTCGCGTACATCGGCTTCGATGTGGTCGCCACCGCCGCCGAGGAGACCCGCAAGCCGCAACGCGACATGCCGATCGGGATCCTCGGCTCGCTGGTGATCTGCACGATCCTGTACGTCTCGGTGTCGCTGGTCGTGGTCGGCATGCAGCGCTACGACATGCTCTCGTCGTCCGCACCGTTGGCGGAGGCGTTCCGGTCGGTCGGCAAGGGCTGGATCGCGACGATCATCAGCATCGGCGCGGTGGCCGGCCTGACCACCGTGTGCATGATCTTGATGATGGGGCAGAGTCGGGTCTTCTTCGCGATGAGTCGGGACGGACTGTTGCCGCCGTTGTTCGCGAAGGTGCATCCCAGGTTCGGCACGCCGTACATGAGCACGATGCTGATCGCGGTGGTGGTCGCGGCGATCGCCGGGTTCACCCCGATCCACGAGATCGACGTGATGGTCAACATCGGCACACTGTTCGCGTTCATGGTCGTCGCGGCGAGCGTGCTGATCCTGCGCCGGACCCGACCGGAGTTGCCGCGCGCGTTCCGGGTGCCGCTCGTGCCGTGGTTGCCGATCCTGTCGATGCTGGCCACGTTGTGGCTGATGCTCAATCTCAGCACCGAGACGTGGCTGCGGTTCCTGGTGTGGATGGTGGCCGGCTTCGTCGTCTACTTCCTCTACGGACGACAGCACAGCCGACTGCGGTGACGGCGACGGTTGTTCGATGACCCGCGTGGGCCCGGGTCGAGGCGACCCCGGCCCCCCCGGGTGTGGGACGCCGGCGGGGCTCAGCCCCACAGCACGGCGGTGTACCGGGCTCGTATACACCAAAGAAGCGG
>NZ_JBHZAV010000030.1:35638-70595 GCF_042754445.1 Embleya sp. NPDC059213 | reverse complement strand
CGAGCACCCCGACGAACTCCGCGTCACCGGCATCCCCGTACGCTGCCCCGCCTGCGACGCCCGCCGCGACTGGCTCCTCGTCCACCACCAAGGCCACACCTTCATCCGCTGCCGCTGCGCACACCAATGGCACGAACCCGACCTCGACGCCGACGACTTCGACAACCTCGCCGCCGGATCACCGGACCGCTACTGGCCCACCTACGACGACGCCCTCGTCAGCCTCGGCTTCGACGGGACGTTCGCCGGCACGTACATGTGATCCGTGAGGGCCCCGCCCCCGCGCCGGGGGTGTACGCGCGAGGGCAGGGCGTCGGAGCTCGGGGCGGGATAGCGCCGAAGGGCGGCCGTTCCGGTCGCGAACATCCCACGCGACCGGAACGGGCTTGTGCAGCTGCGGACCGGCGTCGGTCTCAGACCTCGACGACCGCGTAGACGGGCAGGTGGTCGGAGAGCTGACGAACGATCGGGTCGTCGATGACGCCCGCTGTGCGGAAGGCGAGTCCGCTGCCGAGGATGTGGTCGCTTCGGCGGCGGATGCCGTCCTCCTTCTCGTCCCAGTGGCCGACCGTGTCGCGCCCCGAGCGCTGGTTCGCGAAGGGGTCGACGAACCCGGCCCTGTCGAGCAGGCGGATCGCCCGCCGATCCGTCAGGCCCAGGGTTCCGTCCTCGCGGCACAGCCGGTGTCGCGAGTGGAGGTGGGCGGGAAGCGTCGACCAGTCGGGCTCGGGGTCGAACGCGCCGATCGTGTTCAGGTCACCCAGCAATAGCGTGCGCCGACCGGGCGCCGCGTACTCGGTGAGCCATCGGGCCTCGCTCTCGCGGTCGTCGCCGGAGAACGGGTCCAGGTGGGTGTGCAGGACGGTGAGGGGCGCGCCGGTGTCGGGGACGACGAACTCGACGCGCTGGAGCGTGTGGTGGAAGTTCCCCTCGGCGGCATCGGCGGTGTACCCGACGCGCCGAAGCTTCGCGGGGTTCCACGCGAGCACCAGGTGGCATCCGTGGCTCGCGGACGGGGCCAGCGTGGTCTGCATACCCAGCTCGTTGGCGATCGCGCACTCCAGGGCGTGATCGTCCCGTATGCCGTGCTGCACTTCCTGGAGGGCGACGAGGTCCAGGTCCATGGCTCGCAGGACCGCCATCTGCGAAGGGAAGCGATCACCCCCGCCGTTCAAGAGGTTGTAGCTGCCCACGCGCATGGTGGAACCCTGCATCGCCCCTTCCTCCCCGGTCGTTGCGTTACGCCGGAACCTTCGGAACGCCGCGTACTCCCGGGCGAAGCCGTCGAGGGTGGCCGCTTCGGCGTCGCCCTTGTCCTCACCGGATGGTTCGCTCATCGCTCGCGCCGCCTCCTCCGCGACCAGCGGAGCGATGCGCGTCCGCAGCGTGTCCGCGTAGGCCGCAAAGTCCCGAGCCCCAACGCCCAGGCTGCCCAGGTCCGCCCGCACGGCGTCGAGCTGGCGGTGCAGCTCGCGGTAGCGCACGTGCACGTCCCACCACTCTGTGAGCGCCCAGTACCCGGCCCGGATCCGCTCGAAGGCGGCCGGTCGCAGCTGGTGCAGGATGCTCTCGGCGTTATGCTCGACCCGGTCGCCAGGTGTTGCGGGCCCTCCACGTACAGGGGTTCTCACGCGGCGGCACCGCCCGTTGCGGGGAACGTGCACCACGTACACGACCCCTCGCGCCCCCAGTCGCTGGTGAGGGCCTCGACGATGACCAGGCCGCGACCGTCTTCCGCGTCGACGTCGAAGGGCCGAGCCGAAGGCAGGGTTGCGGAAGGTGAGTGGTCGTCCACTTCGATGCGGATCTCTCCCGATTCTTCACATACGAGCAGGAGCGTCACTGTGTCGGCCTCGCCATGGCGGATCGCGTTCGTCACCAGCTCACTCACCACCACGCCGACCTCTTGGACGACGCTGCTGTCTTGGTAGCCGCAGAAGCGGAGTTGAGTACATGCCAGGCTTCGCATCTGGCTCGCCCGCTTGGGATGGGGGACGAACTCGACCTGTACGCGTCCACGCTCCATCGATGTAGCAAGTGAGCAGGCGGGTGGCGGATCAGTCGGGCGGTCCACCTCCGATAGCAGCCGTTGAAGCACAATCCTTCGCCTCCGAGAGAGCGCGTCGAGGCGAACCCGGTGCCGTGGAAGGCGCCGGAATCGTCCTCTGGGGAATGAAGAAGGTCATGAGAGATCGACGGCGGGAGCACGTTCGACGTCACGTGGCTTGGCTGCGGCCCGGGCAGCCCTGGGTCGATGCCACAGCCGCAGGATCCGGTTCTTCGCTGGGAAAGCGCAGCCGGGGCGACCCGTGGGCGGGTTGCTGCGCTTTCCAGCGGGGCTCGTCAGTGTTGGCGGCCGAGCAGGATGTGGGGATAGCCGCGGTGGACGCGGTCGCCGAGCGTGGACTTGAGACCTTCGATAAAGGTATCGATGCGTCGGGTGGCCTCTTCGACGGAGTCGGCTTCGCCCTTGAACTCGAACTCGACGTAGGAGCCGGCCCCGGCGAGGGTGTCGATGCCGATGGCGAGGTCGTCCGTGGTCCATTCTCGGCGGGTCTTGTCCACGGTGATCAGTTCGGTGAAGTCCAGGGCGACGAGGGTGCGCTTGACGGCTTCGGAGTCGGCGATCGAGGTCTCGTACTCGTCGCAGTGGGTCTTGACCGTGGCATCGAGGGGAAGCCAGCGCTTGAAGTTCAGCGAGGCCCTGCCGTCGTCCTCGACGCGGACCCGCAGCCAGTCGGAGACCACGTTAGGGGCGAGGAAGTCCTTGTGGGGCGCGTTGAAGTACGCATCGACCTGCCGAGTCTCCCGGCCGCGCTCGGCCCCCAGCGCGTCGAGTTCGTCGATCAGCGAGCGAGGGTCGGGGAGTTCGTATTTCTGCTCGACCTCGGTGTATTTCATGCGGGCACCTCCGGGCGCCATCCGTGGACTGAGAAGGGGTCGTTCTTGAGGTGGAGGCGGATGATCTCGGCGCTGTAGTCCATGAGCGGCCGGGGAAGGCCGTCGACCGGGGCGAAGATCATGTCCGTGCAGTAGCGGGGTTCGGTGTTGGTCGGGGTGCCGGTCCAGGCGCGGGCGATGAAGCCGAAGCCGACGCGGGCGTCGCCGTGCGGGGGGCGGTGATGGGTGACGCCGACGAAGTCGAGGGCTTCGAACGGGACGTCGAGGCCGGTCTCCTCGTGGAGTTCGCGAGCCGCAGCGGTGAGGACGTGTTCCCCGTCTTCGACGTGCCCGCCGGGCAGGCACCATTGGCCGCCAGCGTAGATGTCGCCGGCGCGTTGAAGCAGCAGGAGCCTGCCTTCGGTGTCCGGGACCAGGACGAGGACGTCGACGGGACTGCGGTGCCTGTGCGGGGTGAGGTTGTTCACCCGGGCAGATTAGGCGCGTCGAATTCAGCCGTCGGCCGCCTGACGCGGTCGTACTGCGAGTTCGGTTCGCAACGCTCCGAGGGATTCACGCACGAGGGTGAAATCGTCGGGGTCGAGCGGTGGGCCGAGGCAGTGCACGTCGGTCTCGATTTGGGCGGCGGAGCGGAAGCCGACGAGGACGGTGGCGTCCGGTGCGTGGGCGAGGACGAAGCGGAGGGCGACGCGGGCGAGCGCCTGGGTGGTGTCGCCGAAGCGCTCCCGGATGGGGGTCAATGCGTCGTGGACGAGCCGGAGGTTCTCGGAGAGGAACCGCGGGTCACGGCTGCGGTGGTCTTCACGACTGAACCGTCTTGGGGCGTCGGGGTCGTGGGCTCCGATGAGCAGGCCCTGCCCCAATGCCTGCTTGACCACGACACCCACCCCTTTTACTTTGGCGAACGCGAAGATGTCGGTCTCGTCGTTGCCGTAGAGCGGGCTGAGCAGGTTGTGGCGCACGGACAGCACGTCGGGACGGATCGCCTCGAATCGATGCAGGAAGCGACGGGTCTCCTCGGCCCGGTGGTCGTCCCCGCGCGCCCATTCGACGGCGAACTCGTGGGGCGCCCGCATGCCGATCGCCTTGATCAAGCCGTCTCGACGAAAAGTCTGCATCTGCCGGACGGCGTGGGTGAGACGCATGTCGTTCGGACCGAAGTTGTCGCTGTGCAGGAAGTAGAGGTCCAGTCGATCGGTGCCGAGGTTTCGCAGAGTGGTGCGGAGCTGGTGGTGCATCTGTTCGGGTTCGTAGGGGTGTGCGCCCGTGCCCGCGAAATACCCGACCTTGCTGCTGACCGTCACTCGATGACGGGGGACCTCCATGAGCAGACGGCCGAGGAGCCGTTCGGATCGGCCGAGTCCGTATACGTCGGCTGTGTCGAACAGGGTGATACCCAGCTCGTACGCGCGGACGAGAGCCGCGTACGCGGACTCCGGGTCCACATCGTCCCAGCCGATGGGGACCCCGCCGTTGGTGGTGCGTCCGCCGATGGTCCAGCAGCCGGCGCCGAGAGCGGAAACCTCCTGATTCAGGCCGGGGAGGTGCCGCCGCTCCAACGGGATGGGTGGAGTGGGCTTCATGTGCGGTTCCG
Source organism: Embleya sp. NPDC059213 (assembly GCF_042754445.1). Lineage (NCBI taxonomy): Bacteria > Bacillati > Actinomycetota > Actinomycetes > Kitasatosporales > Streptomycetaceae > Embleya > Embleya sp. NPDC059213. The sequence goes on along the minus strand of NZ_JBHZAV010000030.1, from coordinate 66,100 downwards.
TTCGGTCGGGCCCTGTCGGGGGTGAGATCGCGGTTGTCAGGTGCCGCACGGATCCGAGGCGTTGATGAGCTCCCATCCCCTGGCCGACCGCCATCGACGGTGCTCGGCGTCGAGCACGGTGGCGTGGATCTCTGCCAGGTCGGCGCCCACCTGCGGGGCGGCGACGGCCATCCGCTGCTGTAGCAGCGAGAGTTCGGCGTCCACCAGGCGGCGCAACCGGTCGTCAAGCAAGTCTCGGGCGGCGGGGGTGCGGGTCTGTCCCGTCTCGCGGGCCGCGTCGAGCATGCCCCCCAGGACTGTGTACGCGGAGTTCTTGATCACCGCTCGTGCCCGTCGAACCGCTCGGCGGGGGTCGCCGTCGAGGACCTTCTCCAGGGACTTGAGCGTGTAGTCGAACGCGAAGTTCCGATCGATCCACAACTGCGCCCAGGTACTGCACAGGCCGATGCGCCAGTCGGCGAACTCGGCGTCGCGTCGGCCCATGGAGGGGCGCACGGCGCCGGCGAGTCCGGCCTTGGCGACTTGGTGGGTGTATGCGGCGCCGATGAGGCACTCCATCGACACGAGCATGTAGGAGATGCCGCTGTGGAAGGGGCGTCCGGTGCTGTTCGCATCGACGAACGCCCGATCACGGACGGCGTCGACGATCTGTTCCGGAGTCAGGTGCGGCTGCGGTCGCAGCAGGAGGTCGGTGCGGCCCTGGAAGGAGTGGGTGGCCTCCAGTTCGGCGAGGGTCATCAGGTGGTCGAAGGTGATGTAGGTGTAGCGGGTGGGGACCCCGAGGGCCGACAACGTGCGAATCGCCAGAGCGTTCTGCTCGCCGGTGGTCTCCTTGTTGAAGCGGGCCAGGATGCTGTCGACACCGGACTCGACACCGAACAGGCAGCGTCGCAGTCCACGTTGGACGAGCGTGCGCCACATCGCCGCGCGTTCGGCGTGCCAGCCGGCTTCACGGCCGGGGTGGACGACCTGGTCAACGCGGCAGCTCGTCTCCCAGGCGAAGGCGGCGTCGTGGAGTACCGATGCGGTGGCGAGCGCTCGCGGAACGGCCTCGGCGCCCCGGCCGATGAACTCCTCGTCCACCAGGTACAGCGTCCTGGAGACGGACGGATGGCGGCGGAACACGGTGTCGATCTCGTCCAGCATCCATGGCAGGTCGGCCGGCTCCCCGCCGGCCCATTGCCCCTTGTGGGCGCGGGGGCAGAAGGAGCAGAAGTTCGTGCAGCCTCGGGAGGCTTCGAGCTGGACCACACCGTGGCTGCGCAGGGTCGCGTCCAGGAGGTCGAGCTCGGGCAGGAAGTCGTCCCGGAGCCGATTCGGGCTCGCCGGGGTGTGTCGGTGCGGGCCCTGTCGGCCGATGGTCATCGTCCCGTCGCCGCGGGCCACGCCCACATAGCCGATGCCGCGTACCCGATCGAGGGTGAGGTCGCCGTGCCAGTGCGCGATCAGGTCGACGATGGTGCTCTCGCCGGCTCCACGTCCGATGAGCAGATCCGGGTAACGGTCGAGGAGAAGGGCCTCGTTGCGGGCGGTGAGGCTGCCGCCGGCGATCACGCGGGGCGGATCGGGCAGGGCCGACACGGTGTCCAGCAGACGGATCATCAGGTCGTGTTGCCCGAAGGTGGCGGAAATCCCCAGGATGTCCGGCCAGCCCTCGCGGATCTCGGCGACGATGCCGTCGAGCGTGGCACCCAGCTGCATGTCCATCAGGCGCACGTCGCCGAGCAGGCTCCGCCGTGCGGCGCGCGCCAGGCCGGAGATGCCGAGCGGAAAGCGCGGCAGCGGGAAGTGCTCGGGGTGGTAGAGGGCGACCAGGAGCACCCTGGGCCTGGTGAGCCGGTGTATGGCGTGCTGATTGACGGCGGCCAGGGACAGCCAGGAGCTCGGGTTCTCGATGTGCAGGTTGCCGTGGGCCCACGCGGGCCATTCACGACTTCGGTGTTCGCTTCCGGAAAGGTCGGCGGCCACCCAGCGCTGATCGGTCCGTTCGACGAGGACCAGGCGCCGGTCGAGCGAGCCCCCGACCACGACGCGGCCGACTCGCCCGGCGAGGTGTTCTTCGATGTGTGCGCGTAAGCGTGTGGGGTCGGTCAGGTGACGGGTGGCCGTGACCGCGAAGGCCGCCGCCAGTTCGGAGTCGCCCGGTGCCGCCAGTGCGGCCACGCGCATCAGGCGATCGGTCTTGATCGATCCGACATCCGGTGCTCGGACACTCATGGATGCGCCTCCGCTCACGGTTGGGCTGATGGACACGACCCCGAACGTGCGGTGGGGTGCAGATCAGCTTGAGGTCACCTCGGCGGCACATCTACGGCGTTCGGCGGTCATTCACCGGCCACTTCGAGCCTCGCTGGGCAGCGCCGCGGACACCGGCCGGACACCTGTCGGCGGATGCCCGAGAACGGTCCGATTCGGTGGAGGAACCGGTCGTGAGCGGTGCACTCTGAAACCGACAACCTGATCAGGGGGGCGGAGTTGACACACGCAACGCTGCTGGCGCAACTGGCCGAACACCAAGGTCTCGACAGGTACACCGAGTTCGCGCGGGCGTACAAAAGGGCCGCGTGCGAACTCGCCGACCTCGACCGGAACGAGCGCCTGCGTCGCGAGGAGGTCACCGAACGCACATGGCGTCGCTGGCGCAACGGCGACGTCCACAACACCGGTGACACCGCCGCCCGCATCCTCGTCCACATGTTCGGGCGGGCCATCCGGGAGTTACTGTCCGCTCCGGCGGCCGATGCTCCTGCTCCGTCCCTGATAGACGAAGGCGAGCTCTTGATGACCGCGCACGAAGCATCCGAACACGCCGGGAACTTCGCCGGGCGCCGTATCGCGGATGCCCAACTCGACCAGATCCAAGACGACATCGTGCAGCTGGCCGGCGCCTACTCGCGTACCTCGCCGCTGCACGTCTACACCGAAGGCAAACGGTTGCACGCGGCATCCTCCGCGCTGCTGGACCGCACCGCCGCACCCGCCCAACGCCGTGATCTCCATCTGGCCACCGGCACCGTGTGCGCCCTGCTGGCCCAAGTCGCCTTCGATCTCGGCTCACGAGCGGCCTCGGCCGAGCTTGCCCGAGCCGCGCGTATGCACGCCGAGATCATCGACCACCACCCCCTCCTCACCTACGCCGACTGCACGCTCGCGCTCATCGCCTACTGGCAGGGACGCCCCAGCGTCGCAGTCACCCTGGTCGAAAGGGCCGAGCACTTCCAGGTCGGGGGCACCGGCACCATCCGCCGGGCATCCATCGCTGCCCGCGCCTACGCCCACACGGGAGACCTGGCCGGCGCCGAACGCGCGCTGCGCACCGCGGGACACACCAGCCGCGACGCGCGAGACGACCTGCACGACGGCATCGCGGGCGAATTCGCCTTCGACGACGCGCGCCGAGCGATGTCCGCCGGCACGACACTCCTGCTCATGGGCGAAGCCCAACGCGCCGGCAGGGCCTCCGGAGAAGCACTGGAGAGCGTCCGCCGCCTCCCCGTGGAACAGCAGTCCGCCAAACTGCTCGGCGAGGCCGCAGCCGACCAGGCCCACGCACGCCTCCTGGACGGCGACCTGCCGGGGGCCGGAGCGTCGCTGCAGGTGGTCTTCGACGTACCTCCCGAGCGTCGCGTCGAGGGCATGGTCCAACGCCTCCACCCGGTACGCGCGGCGCTGTCCGGAGCGAACTACCGGGCAGCGACCGGATCACGCGACCTGCGCGACCGGATCGAGTCGTTCACCCTCACCAACGCGCCCGCCTTGTTCGGCTCACCCGGCCCGGCCGGCATGGCCTAGCCCTGCGCGTCTCCCGAAGAAGGCCAGCCCCGCAGGTCACGCGAGCTGCGACAACAACGCCTGCTCCTTCACGGGATCGATGCCGTGAAGAGCGGCCCGGGCGTGATCGACAGGCGTCCCGCCGGAGTGCAGCCATGCCCAGGTGTCCGCGACCGTCTCGGCAAGCGGGCGGCAGCGCAGCCCGTCCTTGACGGCTGCGGTCGGGTCCACGGACCACACCCCGGCGTGGGTACGCCACAGGGGCAACTCCGTCCACTGGGCCACGTCGTGCTCGACCAGGAACTCGGGTTCGGCCCACACCGGCGTCCCGGTGCCTCCGGTGACGGCCAGGCAGGCGGCCAGGAAGTCGGCGAAGGTGATCCCGTGCGGATGGGCGACGTTGTACGTGGCGGGCACCCCGGTCCGCGCACGGTCCAGGGCGAAGCGCGCGACGTCCCGCACGTCCACCGGCTGGATCACCGTGTCCGCCGGGGCGGGAGCCAGCAGCGGCCCGCCCCGTGCCGCGCGCGCCAACCACCACGGCAGCCGCCCGACATACTCACCCGGCCCCAGGATCACCCCCGGCCGCAACACGGTGGCCCGACTCTCGAACGCCCTGTGCACGGCGTTCTCCACACCCGCCTTCTGGAAGCCGTACTTCGTCGGCGAGCCGTCCGCGCCGGTGTACCCGAAGTCGGAGTCCGCGTCGTAGGCGCACTCCAGCACCGCCGACTCCTCGGTCAACGACGTGTGCGGCCAACCCGCGTACACACTGACCGTGGAGATGTGCACGTATCGCGCCGCGTGATCCGACAACAGCGACGCCCCGACGAAGACCTCACGAGGCGACAGCTCCGAGCTGGAGGTGTCCACCACCGCATCCCACGGACCGAACTCCCCAAGACGCCGCACGTCCTCGGCGCTCGTGCGGTCCCCGTGCACAGCCCGAACGCCGGGGACGTCGCGGCCGGATCGTCCGCGGTTAAAGGTCGTCACCGCCCACCCCCGCGCGAGGGCGTCCTCCGTGATCGCACGGCCCAGAAACCACGTCCCACCCAGCACGAGAATCCGCATGGCCCGATCCTGCCGGGAATCGTCGCCGGGCGCATCGTCCCCGACCTGAGGAGCCGTCCGTGTCCTGTTGCCCTCTTCCGCGCCCTTCCGTGTCGTCGAACGGCTCGGCGAAGATCGAGGCATGACCGAAGACAACGAACTACGGCAGCGGGCACAGGCACAGGCCGCGAACATGGTCGATCTGCTCGGCGAGTTGGTGACCTGCGAGTCCCCGACCGGTGACACGAAGGCCCTCGGGCGCTGCGCGGACCTGCTGACCGAGGCAGGCACAGCCGTCTTCGGCTACGCACCGCAGCGCATCGTCGGTGACGGCGGTCCGCACCTGCTCTGGGCCGGAGAGCATCCCGAACCGGTCATGCTGCTGGGCCACTTCGACACCGTCTGGCCGATCGGCACGCTCGACGAGATCCCCTTCGGCATCCACGACGGCGTCGCCCGGGGCCCCGGCGTCTTCGACATGAAGGCCGGCATCGTACAGATGCTCACCGCCGCCGCCCTGCTCGAAGACCCCACCCGCGTCCGGCTCCTGCTCACCTGCGACGAGGAGACCGGGTCCCACACCTCCCGCGACCTCGTCGAGACCCAGGCCCGCGGCAGCCGCGCGGTCCTGGTCGGCGAACCCAGCGCGGACGGCGGCGCGGTCAAGACCGCCCGCAAGGGCACCGCCAACTACGAGATCACCGCCCACGGCCGAGCAGCCCATGCCGGCCTCGAACCCGAACTCGGCGTCAACGCGGGCCTGGAGATCGCCCACCAGTCCATCCACCTGGCCGCCCTCGCCACACCCGACGACGGAACGACGGTCACCCCCACGGTGATGACGGCCGGGACCACAACAAACACCGTCCCCGAAGCCGCCACGCTCCACGTCGACGCCCGGGCCTGGACCCGTGCCGAACTCGAACGCGTCGACGAGGCCATCCGCAAACTCGCACCCCACCTCGTCGGCGCATCACTGACCATCACCGGCGGTATCAACCGCCACCCCTTCGAACCCACAGCCGCACAAACTCTCCTCGAACACGCCCGACAGGCCGCCCGCTCCTTGGGCCTCCCCGAACCGGCCGCGGTGCGCTCCGGCGGCGGATCCGACGGCAACTTCACCGCCGCCCTCGGCATCCCCACCCTCGACGGCCTCGGCGCCCTCGGCGCCCACCCCCACGGCCGCAACGAACACGTACTCATCAACACCATGCCCGACCGCGCAGCCTTCCTGGCCCGCCTGATGAGCCTCGCGTTGTCCGCTGGTCTCCGTTAAATGACCAGGAACTCCCACTCCTCACCCACATCGGGAACGGAACCAACCCCGTCACTTCGGACAACCCCGAGCTCGTCGTCACGCCCCGCGCACACCAGCTAGGCCAACTGCCTCTGAGCCACCGTTGGGCTCCGTGCTCCGCCCTGTCTCGTCAGTGAGCGGTGACGAAGGCAATGCGGTACGTGGCCATATCAATCGGTGAGCCAGCGGAGCCTGACATCGAGGAGTCCATCCTCAGTGCACCTACGGTTTCAGTAGGTTGTCGCACATCCACTTCGGAGGGCTGAAGGTGCCGCAGATCGACACCCGTCTCATCCAGACCGCAGTCATCGGCGCCCGGGACTCTGATCAGCCCGTCATCCTTCCCGAGGAGCCGCACAACCTGGATGAGTTCCGCCGCCAGTTCGGCACTGACCGCTTCTGGTGCGGCAAGCTCCTCGGGGGTTGCGGAGAAAAGCTGATGACCAAGCGGTACGAGACCAAGGTCTGTCACTTCTCCCACTACCCGGATCGCCACGGAAGCCGTGCGACATGCGGCCGTACCGCCAACGGAGTGGACAGCGCCGACCACTTGTTCATCAAGTTACATGTCACCCGATGGCTAGCGGACCAGGGTCACGCCGCACGGGCCGAACTACGTAGTCTCGGACACGGCCCAGGGGATGCAGTGGATTTCTGGCTACGTGCCACGGACCAGCACCTTCGGTTCGAACTGCACCCGGAGGACTATCGGAACTGGCGCAAGGCCGCAGACAGTCTCGGCGCCAAGGAAGGTCACATCGAGTGGGTCTTCCGCCCCGACGGCACAATCACGCGCGACATGATGGCCCGCCAGGGCTACGCACTGCGTGTGCGATGCGAGACCAAGGGAAACGACCGTCGCGTCCTCATCGGCACCATGACCGAGAACCGTGGCGTCATCTGGGCCCCTCTTGAGCAGTGCCGCATGAGCAGCAGTGGCCTGGAGACACCGATCCTTGAGGAACTGCGTGCCGAGGGGATCATCCGCGAGGGCGGAATGCGAAACGATCCGCTTCCAGGCAGCCTGCCCCTGAGCGGTGCCGAAATCGTTTTCGCGGTGGACGGTGAAACTATGCCGCTGGCCGATTCGCCGTTCGCCGCAGCTGGCCGACATCTGTTGTCCGGCTTCGTAAAGCCAACAGGAAGCCGCATCATACGGGCCCACCTCTCCCTACCTGAGACGATCCCGGTTCCCACAGAGCAATATGTCTATCAACTGTCGGGCGTAGTACGGCTGCTGATTACCGACCCTGTCGGAAGCCAAGGCTCACCGTGGGTGGTCCGCGCCGACAGCCTTGTGCGGCTCAACGGCCTTGACGCGGAACGCACTGGCTTGTGGCGCCCCAGTGTCGCCCTCGATGAGCGACTCGACTCAACCCGTACACAGCGCGCCCACACTCATGCTGCACCGGCTCAGCCCGAACGCAGCAGGGCGGCGACCGCGCTCCGCCAGGCGCTGGAACGCGCGGCACGAGAACATGCCACGACCACGTGGCACGAGCTCGCTCGCCAAATCGGCCTCGATCTCGCCCATCTATCGGATCCTAAGCGCCGGGACTTGCTGGTCGAGGTGGACAAACCGCTGAGCCCAGACAGACCGCTGCTGTGCGTCCTAGTGGTTGCCGGTTCCAAGCGCCCCCTTCCTTACCTGGGGACCGTTCTGCGGTTGCTCGGAGTCACCGCCCCGGCGTCGGAGGCCGCTCTGAGCCGGTGGAGCGAGACCGCGATCAAGGAGGCGCACAAAGCGTACGGACCGAGGCCCGAACTCACGGCAGCAGCTTCCACGACTTTCGGGGAAGAGTCCGTCACCACAGAGCAGGCGCCCTCGCGCGCTGATCTGCTCACGGCCTCGCGAAAGATCGTGAGCATACAGGCGAAGTTGCGAGAAGCCGCAGCCGTGCTCCCCCTGACAAGCGGTCGGCATACCGCCCGCCTGTCACAGACCATCGAACAAGGCGAGGCGCACGCCCAGCAGTACTACGCCGCCCGCCGTCAACACCACGCTCTCCGCGCCTGGCTGAAGGCCTGCGACCCCATCCTGGACGAAGTCGGCCGTCTGGTCGGCCCACCAATCACGTCCCCGGAACCTGCCAGTCGACCAGCCGACAGCGATAACTCGGCACACCAGCCTTCCGAAACCCGTGTCGAAAGATCGAAAAGCGCCATGGCAGTGGAGAGAGGAGTGCACGACCGGCAGATTGAAGCGGCCCGGAGAGTCGCCCAAATCTCAGAGCTTTTCGCTGCGGCAACGTTCTCCAGCAACCTGGCAGAGGCAACAAGACTGCGACAAGAGGCCGATAGCATTCGCGACCACGAGCTGGCCGAGGCAGTACGAGAGCGTCTCCACCGCCTGCGTCGGGACATACGGAAATGGATCGATGCCCGTGAATCTGAGCAGGCTCATGGCGCACGGTCTGGCAGCGAACCGACGGAAGCGGCACAGCTCCTTGCCTTCACCGAGGCGCGCGGCGAGATCGATTGGCTCGCTCAGGAGATTCGTACCGCCCAGAAAGCAGAGGATCTGGCCGCGGTAGAGACAGCCCGCCGCTTAGCGGGTCCGGTCTACGCACGGCGACTATCACACGCCGACCGGGAAGAGTACACGCCCTTCATGCGCGAAGTGAAGGCATGGTGCCGTGAGCGAGATCCGAAAATGCAAGTAGATCCATCGCTTTCGAGAATTCGCCAGCTACTCGTCGACCTGGGTCGCACCCGTGAGACCCGATCAGCAGACGAACTAACCAACACACTTAACGCGATTGGGAGGCTCCGACGCCGATTGGCGCAATCGCTGCCCGATGCGGAAGACAAGGAAGTGAAGCGGTGGCAACGCCGATTGAAGAACTGCAACCTGCCAAGCGCGAACCCTCCACGCCGACGGCAACAATCGCGCCGGAGAACGAGTCCCACCACCGGACGGACAGTGGGGTCGCCCCTCAGCATGCTGATCGCCTCCCGCTCGAGACCATCGACAAACTCGCCATCGGCGCCCGCGAGATCCTCGTGGACTCCGCCCGTAGCGGTGGGAGATTCCTGACGTGGGGAGACCTTCGTCTGCAGATGGGCGGCGGGCTGCCCTATCTGCACCCTGATGATCAAGGCGAGTTGCTCGTCGCCGTGGATCGGGAAACACCAGCCGAAGAACCCCTGCTGTCCACGCTGATCACCAGCACAGATACTTCACTGCACTGGCTCTACCGCCACGTTCGCTTCAGCCTTAGTCGCGAACACATCCCTGCGTCGGAGCTTGAGACCCACTGGGCGACAGAAGTACTACGGCTGCGGCAGATTTGGCGTCATCGATAGCGAGTTGCTCCACCCAGATCGCCTCAGAACCCCGACACTGGTCGATGCCAAGACGCCGGAGGGGACGGAGATGCAACCGAATGCCTAACGCACCTGGTGGACAGGCAGCGAGTGGGCCACAGGGGATTAAGGGTGGCTGCGCGTATCACGGATGAAGTCGACAATCGGAGTTCCCAGCCAGGGCCTACACACCCAAGTCAAGCGGCGGGCTGCAAGCGCTGCTGTACAGCAGCAAGTACTGCAACCAGGCCCTCCAGCAGTGACCGTCAACGGCCCTGGCACCGCCTCTGAGCTGCGCGTATGACCGCAGCAGCCACTCTGCCCCTGATTTGGGACGAAGAGGTCGTGGCTTCAAATACGCAACAGCAGGCCCCGGGACGCCCCTACGATCCTGGCCATGGACTGGCTGGAGCAAGTCGCGGCCCTGAGGCAGTGGACCAGCAACGGAGTCCGAGCCGCACAAGCCGCTGCTGCTCCTCTACGCGCTCGGCCGCTTCCAGCAGGACGCCGATGCCGAACTGGTCTACAGCGCCGTCGAAGAGGACCTCCAGCGCCTGCTCGCCGAGTACGGGCCGGGCAACCGCAGCACACCGGCCTACCCGTTCCACCACCTCGTGAGTGACGGTGTATGGGAGGTACGCACGAACCGCGGCGCGGGCAGTCCGGGGAGCGGGGTTCGGGAGCTCCGCGACTCCGGTGCCGCCGGGCGGCTCGCGCCGGACCTGCGCGTTGCGCTGCGGCATGACCCTTCCCTGCTCGGCTGGATGACGCGTAAGTCGCTCGACCTGCACTTCCCGCCCTCCCTCCACCAGGAGCTGTGCGAGGCCGCCGGCCTGGAGATCGAGTACGTCGAGACACAGCCTCTGCTCCCAGGTCGTCGGCAGTGAAGTACGGGGCTGCGCGAACTCGTGCTGACCGCGTACGAGTACTGGTGTGCGTTCTGCGGGTATGACAGGCGTATCGGCTCCATTCCTATCGGGCTGGAGGCCGCGCACGTGTAGTGGTGGGCGCTCGGCGGGGGCCGACGAGGTCGGCAATGCCCTTTGCCTATGCTCCCTGCACCACAAGCTCTTCGACAAGGGCGTCCTCGGGGTGAGCGAAGAGAACGGCGTCATAGTCGCGCAGCGCTTCGTCGGGCACAGCACAGCGGCCCACGACCAGGTCATCGCCCTCGGCGGCCGCCCGCTGCTCGGCCCGCGGCCCGGGACGTCCCCGATAGCCGCCGTCCACCGGTCCTGGCACGCGGCACAGGTGTTCCACGGACCGGCACGCCCCGCCCTCGCGGCGTAGACGGCACCTCATCCCTGTCCTGAGCTGAACAGTGTGAGCAGCGGCTGGACCGCCCGGCGACGCCGGCAGGGACGGCGCAATCCATGGTCAGGACCGTGTGCCACTACGACCCCGGCACTTGGCGGAGCGCGCCAAGTCGAATGAGATGTCGATGCGATTATGGGTCTTATGGTTGGTGTTCGCAGCGCCGTGCGGGGCCATTGGCCCAGGCAGGGGCAAGTATCTCCATAAATCGGGGGAAGACCGCTTTCGAGCCAACCCGACAGGTCGGGATGTCCCACTCAAGGCTGGCAAAGAGGGAAGGGCTCTGAGGTTCGGCTTGCCGGTCAGCACCGCAGGTGCGGATACTCGCGCGGCGGGCCTGACGTGTTCGTCGGTGAGTAACGCGACGCTCTCGGAAGGTAGCCGAATGAATCGCCGGTCGGAAGTCGTGTCACTCCGGAGAGTGGACCGATCTCCCTGCCCTACCCTTGAGCCGGAGCGCCGTTGACGCACGGCAGAAAATCGAATGATCTTGGACAAAGGTGGTCGTAACCGCAATGGCTGACGAGCAGCTCGGCTTGGACCTTCCCGGCGACGCCCAGGGCCAGGGCAAGTCGAAGCCCCCGCGGCAGCGGGGCAAGGCCAGCGACGCGCCCGCGGGGACGGCCGACGACGCGGGCGAGAGCCCGCGCCGACTGGCCGACGACGAGATGTTCGACTACATCACCGGCACCAAGGTGGTAAAGCGCTCCGAAGGCGAGCTGGTGCGCCAGCGGATCGCCCGGTCCCTGGTGCATCAGTACGGCATCGACCCGCGCGACATGGCAGCGGACTTCTCGATCCCGGTCCTGAACCAGGACACCGGCCGCAAGACCCGGCGCCGCGCGAGCATCGCGATCTTCGAGCACGATCAGCCGCATGAGTTGCAGTACGTGCGCCGCATCGTGGTGACGAAGCCGCGCCCCAAGGACAGCCGTACGGTCTCCAGGATCCGGACGTTCGCCCACGCGAAGGAGCAGGTCGACGAGCTCTCGGAGCTCATGCAGGCGTGCGGGCCCGAGTGCGTCTACGGCATGTGGACGGACGACAAGGACCTCTACTTCATCCGGCGGCACGACCCCTCACCGTTCGAGTCCGAGTTCTTGGCGCTGCCGAACTGGCCGCGCAGCGACGACACCGACTTCGACGCCCGGGGCAATGCCCGTTCGCTCGCGCTGATGCGCAGTGCCGACGAGACGATGCTGCGCTTCGCGTTCCGCCGGTGCCACAACTACATCCACGGCAACGACGGGCTACCCAAGGACGCCGCGTTCTGGCAGTTCCTCTACGTGCTGTTCGCGAAGCTGTACGACGAGCGCCTGGGCGGGCAAGGACGAGAGCGCCGCTTCCGGGTGGACGCCGACGACCTGGTCGCGTTGTCGCGGCGCGGGGAGAGCAGCGCCGACGTCGCCGCCCGGGTCAGGGAGCTCTTCGCGGAAGTCAAGGAGTACTACGCCGACCAAGAGCTGTTCGACGAGTACGACAGGTTGACGCTGGGGGACGCCGCACTGACCTTCATCACCAGTGAGTTGGCGACCTACAGCCTCCATGAGACGTCCCTCGACGCCCTCGGTACCGCGTACCAGGAGCTGGTCGGGGACAACCTCCGGGGCGACCGTGGGCAGTACTTCACGCCGCTGCGGGCCGTCCGGCTGATGGTCGAGATGCTCGATCCGCAGGAAGACGAAACCGTCCTGGACCCGTGCTGCGGGACCGGCGGATTCCTCCGCGAGACCTTGCTGCATGTGCTCCACAAGTGGATGCCCGAAAACGAGCAGTCGTTGTCGTTGCAGGAGCGCGCCCGGCTGGAGACCGCCAAGCGGGAGCGGCTCGGTCGGTATGCCGAATCCCGGGTATTCGGAGCCGACTTCGACCCGTTCCTGACGCGCGCTGCGGCGTTCGGCGTCATGATGCTCACCGACATCGCGGGCCATACCTTCCAGATGGACTCGCTCGGGTTCCCGGCCATGGGGAACCTTCCCGGCGTGCGGCTCTCGAAGCCGTTTCGTGAAAAGATCGAGCCTGGCAAGGTCCACGTCCTGCTCACCAATCCGCCGTTCGGTACGGACATCCCGGTGACCGGGCCGGTACTGGACCTCTTCCGCAGGGACGGGGCGGGAGCGGAAAAGCCGAGCGTTGCGTACAGCTGGAGCCGCGACAAGGACGGCACCCTCAAGCGGGGCAAGCCTGCGACATCGGTGTCGCCGGAACGGCTGTTCGTGCAGAAGGCGATCGAGTGGGTCCAGCCGGCCGGCCGCATCGGCATCGTGCTGCCCAACGGCATCCTGTCCAATCCCGGGCCGGATGACGAGGCAGTACGCCAGTACATCCTCGACGAGTGCTGGGTGATGGCGAGTGTCGAACTCCCAGTCGAGATCTTCGTTGAGGGGGCCGGCGTCAACATCCTCACCACGCTCCTCTTCCTGAGGAAGAAGACCGAGGAGGAGAAGTTCTCCGAGCGGGTGCACGGTACGACCGACTACCCGGTGTTCATGGCGGTCGCGGAAAAGGTCGGCGTCGACCGGCGCGGCAACCCGCTCTATGTCCGAGATGTCCAGGGGGATTTCGTCTTCCATGAGTACGAGGTCTCCGACGAGGTCGTGGTCAACAACGTGGCGATCGAGCGCAAGCTCAAGAGGCGGGACCTGATCCCGGACGACGACCTGATGTCGCTGCGAGAGCGGCCGGAGCGACATGACAGACCGAACGTCATCGACGAATACCATGCGTTCCTGGGGCGTCACGAGCACGAACTGCCTTGGGAAAAGGGGAAGAACGCGTGAGGATCGCGGCGCCTGAGAACCCGGCCCGTCGTGGATGGCTGGACAAGCAGGGACTGCGCCTGGATGCGAAGCCCTACCTTTCTGGGGCCTTCGCCATCCAGCGGTTGCTGGAGCGCCTTCCGGTACCGAAGGTTCCGCTGAAGGAAGTCACAGCCGGGCACGCAGGCGGGCTCTACAACGGGCCGATGTTCAAGCGGGTATACCTCACGGACCCGGACCACAGCGTGCCGTTCGTGGGCAGCAAGGACATGCTGGTAGCCGACTTCGGCACGTTGCCTCGGCTGCGGAAGTCGGACGCCGAGTCGAAGGCGCTCGGCTACCTACGCTTGGCGCCGGGCATGACGTTGATCTCGTGCTCGGGATTCAATGCCGGGCGCAGGTCTTATGTCCGCCCCGACATGGACGGGTTCTGGTCGTCACAGGACGTGCTCAAGGTCGTTCCCGATCCTGAGCACATCGGCGCCGGATACCTGTACGCGTTCCTGGCCAGCCGGTTCGGCGAAGTGCTCGTCAAGGGCAAGGTCTACGGCTCCGCCGTGAAGCACATCGAGCCGCACCACATTGCAGATCTCCCGGTGCCACGGTTCGGCGCGGACGTGGAAAACGAGATCCACGAACTCATCGAGGAAGCCGCACAGTTGCGGGCCGATTTTCAGGCGGGGCTGGACGAGGCAACACGGGACCTGTTCACGACGGCGGGGCTTGGGGAACTGTTGGACCTGCGGTGGCATGAGCAGGGGCGGGAACTTGGTTTCACGGAGCGCGGGCTCAACGCCACCACATTGCGTGCACTTAACTTCCAGCCTCGGGCGCGAAGAGTTCAACAGCGACTCGCCTCGGTAGAGCACGTGACGCTCGGAAAGTTGTGCGCGGGCGGCCAATTGAGCCGAGGCGTTCGGTTTGAGCGTGTGGACGGGGGACCTGGCAAGACGTACAGCTATCGACTCATCGGGCAGCGGCAGGCGTTTTGGCTGCGTCCAGAAGGGCGCTGGATCAGCAAAACGCGTACGGCGAAAGAGGTGCTGGCCGAGGACGAGACGGTTCTGGTTGCTGCGCAAGGGACACTCGGCGAGAACGAGGTCTATTGCCGCTCGACCTTGGTCACCGGAGACTGGCAAGAGCACGCCTATTCAGAACATTTCCTGCGTATTCGCCCCAATATGGCTGGCTTCAGCGGGGCCTATCTCTTCGCATTCATGCGTTCTGAGCCAGCGTTTCGACTGTTGCGCTCTATGTCGGCGGGTGGCAAGCAGCAGGACATTCACGAGGAACTCCGTGACCATGTGCCTGTGCCAGCTCTCACGGAAGCAGACCGTGACCGCATCTCTGAGACCGTGCGCGACGCATATCGGAAGCGCGATGTTGCCGACCGGCGAGAAGACTCAGCCATTGTGAAACTGGAACATGCTGTGGAGTCGCACATGGTTGCCCGGAGTCGGTGAGCAGCAGCTCAACGCTCCACGTGCTTCAGCCCGTTTGCTCTTGCGTTCGATCTCGTCCTCGAATGCCTCCGGCCGCCTACCCGCAGCCGCGCCCTCGCGTAGGCCTCGGTCGGGAGGAGTCCGGGGACCAGGTGGCCAGCGTATTCGTGGATGTCGGTGACGACCTGTTCCGCGAGGGCGGGGAAGTGCTCGCGTTCGACGATTCTCCACAGGCCTTCGAACAGCACACCCGTCCCGAAGGCCGCGCCGAGCCGGGCAGACATGGGGGGAACGGCAGCCCTTCGGCGGTTTCCACGCCGTGCAACTGGGTCTTGCTGTAGTTGACGATGTCGGAGAGCCGGTTGAGGGACATGCCAGCCAGTTGGCGCTGGCGGCGCAGTTCCGCCCCGTACAGTTCGGGGGCGGAACGCGATGGGGCGAGCTGCTGGGTGCGTGAGGACATGGGGTGTGCCTCCTGCCCGTGGTGAAGGACGTTGTTCCGCATCGCCGGGCGGGATGCAGCCTCCCTGTCCACGGCAATCGCTAACAGTGATGCTATTGGTACGAAATGTGAAAACGGGCGTTTCTGTACAGGCCAGGTGCGGGCCCTGATCGTGGGAGGCGTTCTTGTCCCGACAGATCCCCACAGACGACGCAGCGGCGACGGTCACCGTCCGCCTGCCGCTTGGTGAACTTGCCTACGACATACGACGCGAGCGTATCGGCGTGGTGATGGACCACCTGACCGGGCAGGTCTGGCTTCGGTCGCCCAGGGGTGGGCTGGAGTGGACGGCCCGCCCACGCGAGGTCGTACCGATCGCCGCCACCGACCGTGACCCTGGCTCCGGCCCCGCGGGTTCGGGGGGCACCGACAATGCGATGCTGCGCGCCCGGCTCGCCTCGGCCAACGCCCGGAGCCGCAGCGAGGTCGGCTGATCAGGGGAACCGGAGGAAACCCGCCATGCGTTGTCGGAGGGGTGCCGTAGGGTGTCCAACCACGCGTATCACGGGGCGGCCGCCAGCATGCGGTCGTTCCTGAGACGGCCGGCCGGTGGGTTCCGAGCCGGGGACGGGGGAGCGGGGCGATGGCACGGATCATCCCGATCGGCGAACCGGCGAACGAGGCCGAGCGCATGGTGCTGCGCCACCTGCGCGAGAACGCCCCAGGCGACTGGATCGTCGTGGCCAACTTCGAGCTGCCGTACGGTCCCGGGCGGCCGGTATTCGAGGTGGACCTGGCGATCATCGCCGACCACGCGGTGTACCTGGCGGACACCAAGGGCGTGCACGGGCGTATCGAGGTGCGTGGGGGCCGCTGGTATCCGCGCGGCGCGTCGTTCGCCAGCCCGGCGCGCAAGATCCGCAACCACGCCCGGGTCGCCGCTGACCTGCTGGCGCGTTCGCGGCATGGCGACGGCCGGCTCGGGTCGGTTTGGTGTGAGGGCCTGGTCGTCCTGCCCTACCAAGGCGCTTCGCTGCACGATCCGGATGGCCGGGATGAGCCGAGCACGTGCCATCTGGACGACTTGATCCCCTTCATCACTCGCCACCGTCCGCCCGGGAACTTCCCGGCCGGTGACGTAGCGGCGCTGCGCGCCGATCTGGCACGGGTCTTCCAGGCGGAGACGCGCCCGCCGTCGGGGCCCAAGCGGTTCGGGCACTACGAGGTCGTGGAGACCCTGCATGAGGCCGATCCCGGCGAGGCGTCCGATCGGGACGGCGACCCCGCCGAGCAGGTGTCGACCTACCGGGTGCGGCTGGCCGACCAGCCCGGTTCGGGGACGTACATCCTCCAGGCGCACGCCGTGGACCCGCTGCTGCCGCAGGCGGAGCGGTCCACCGCCATCGCACGGATTGGCAACCCGATCCAGGCGCTCAACAAACTGCCCGGGTCCGGGAACATCGTGCCCTGCGTCAACTCGTTCCCGTTGGATGAGGGCGAGGGGTACGCGGTGGTGCTCAAGGATGTCCAGGGCGTCGCGCTCCGGGTCAAGATCGATGCCAAGGGGCGGAGCGCGCTCGGCGCCGATGCCAAGCGGCGCATCGTGGACGGTGTGTTGGCCGGCCTCGCTCTCGCACATGCCTACCGAGTGGTGCACCGATACCTCAGCCCGGAGACCGTGCTCGTCGGACGCAACGGGGTCGCTATGCTCACCGGATTCGACTATGCGCACCCCGGGCCTGCCCGTGCCAAGGAGCTTACCCGCGGCATGGACGCTTACCAGCACCAGCGGCCCGCCTATCTTGCTCCCGAGTGCCACGACCAGCCGGGCAGCTTTTCGCCGGCCACCGACATGTATGCCGCAGGGGTGCTGTTCCACGAGCTGTACACAGGTGAGCTGCCGTCGCTGGAGTCCGGCGGCATAGTGCTGGACAGCCTTGACGATGTTGACCATGCGGATGCGGAACTCAAAGCCGTGATCCGGGCGTTGCTGTCCGCCGACCCGGCCGGGCGGCCATCGGCGCCGGACGCGATCGGCAGGCTGGGGCGGTACGGGGCCGGACCTTCTCGCGGGCGGTTGGCGGCGGCGCGGCCGGTGCCGTCCGACGGTGATTTCGACTGGGAGAACCCGCACAGCTACCAGGACCTGCCGGAAGGGTTCCGGCTCACCGAGAAGTTCCGGGTGCGGTCGCGGCTGGGGCGCGGGAACTTCGGGGTCGTGTACCGGGTGTACAACACGCTTGACGACATCGACGAGGTCCTGAAGATCATCACCAAGGACCATGAGTCGGTCGAGGAGCGCCTCAAGGTCGAGTACCGCATCCTCCGCAAGCTCCCGCCGCACCGGAACCTGATGCGGCTCATCGACGCGGAGTGGCTCCCCAAGGGGGGTTTCCCCTTCCTGCGGATGGAGTTCGCCGAGGGGCGGGACCTGCAGCGGGTACTGGACCAGGACCGCCCGCTGGGGCCAGCCGATGTGCGCAAGCTTCTGGACGACTGTCTCGCCGGGCTCGCCCACTTGCACGCCAACGGGGTCTTCCACTGCGACATCAAGCCCAGCAACCTGCTGTGGACCGCGGACGGCGCCCGCATCCTCGACTTCAACGCGGCGGTCTCCACCGACTCCACGCTCACCCCGACGTTGGGGTCGGTCCGCTACCTGGCCCCCGAGGCAGCCGGACTCAAGCGGCCCACCCGCGAGGAACTGACCGACCTCGATCTGTTCGCGCTCGGGATCTCGGCCTACGAGGCGCTCACCGGAAGCTACCCGTGGTTGGGAAAGCGGAACCCGCCGCGCGGTGCCGAACCAGCCGATCCGCGGCAGCTGCCTGGCCTCGGTGACCTCGACCCGGACTTCACCAACGTCCTGCTTCGGGCGATCGCACCGCGCCGCCATCAGCGTTACGGCGATGCGGAGGAGTTCCGCAACGCGCTGGCCGACGTCCGTGAGGTGCGCCTCGTGCCGCGGGCCGCGGTGCCGCGCCCCCGGCCGTCGGTGGCCGGAGCAAAGGGCAGCAATCCCTTCGTGAGCCACCTCCAGACGCTCTACAGCCAGAGTGCGCGCACGAACGCGGGTACCAGGGGGCTGGATCCCGTGGTGTTCCCGCTCTATGTCGAGACCGCGCTCGACGCGAAGCTGCGTCCGGCGGTGCTAGCCGGGCGGCACCGACTCGTGGTCATCACTGGGAATGCGGGTGACGGCAAGACCGCGTTCCTGGAGCAGCTCGCCGACGAGGCGCGGGAGCGTGGCGCCCGATTCGGGAATCGCCGGGCCAACGGTGACGACTTCCACTTGGGCGGCCGTGTGTTCCACACCAACCATGACGGCAGCCAGGACGAGGGCGGCACCGACAACGACACAGTGCTCGACACCTTCCTCGCCCCATATCAGGGCGCCGACGCGGCCGCCTGGCCGGACGGTGAGACCCGGCTCATCGCGGTGAACGAAGGCCGGCTGGTCGATTTCGTCACCCGGCACGAGGACCGGTACCCGCTGCTCGCGGGAATCACCCGGCAGGGGCTGGCCACCGGCCAGGAGGCGCACGGCGTAGCGGTGGTCAACCTGAACGTCCGCGACGTCCTCGCCGATCCCGACGGCACCGGGTCGATCATGCACCGGATACTCGGTGTGCTGACTGACGACCGGCGCTGGGAGGCGTGCGGGACCTGCCCGATCGCGGCCCGCTGCTACGCACTGCACAACGCGCGGACGTTCTCCCACCCCGCGGCGGGGCCGCAGGTCGCCGACCGGCTCGCCACGTTGTACCGCATGGTGCACCTGCGCGGTCGGCTGCACATCACCTTGCGGGACCTGCGCTCCGCACTCGCGTACACCCTCACATCGGGCCGCGACTGCGCACAGATCCAGGCTCTATACGAGGACGACGGGCCCGGAGCCGGCCAGGACATCCTCGACAGCCTCTACTTCACGAGCTGGACGGGAACCCACACCGGCGAGGGAGCGGACGGTGGGCCGCGACCCGGCGAGCGCGACCGCCTGCTCGCCCAATTGCGCGAGCTCGACGTTGCGACGGTCCCCGACCCGCCGTTGGACCGGCGCCTGGACTACACCGGGCCCGCGGCGGGGCACACCCTGGTCTCGTTCGACCAGCGCGGCGACATCGACGAGCGCCTGCTGACCGCAGCGTTCCAGGCTTTGCCGCGCACCCATCACGCGGACCGCAAGCAGATCGCGGCACACCGGGCGTATCTCGCCGCGGCTCGTCGCAGGTTCTACTTCGAGAGCCTGGACGACACCCGTTGGACCGGGCTGATTCCCTACCAGGCCGCCGACCGGTTCCTGCGCCTGCTGGCCGCGGGTGAGCCGGGCGCCGAGGAACTCGCCCGGATCCTCGAGGCGGTCAACCACGGTGAGGGAATGCCGCGCGCGCTAGGCCGCGAGGGCGGTGATCTCGCGCTTCAGGTGCGTGCGGTGCCCGGTGGCACCGTGCGCAGCCACCGGCTCTTTCCGTCCGGGGGATTCACCATCAGCGTGGGACGGCCCGCGAGTTCGCCATATGTAGAGACCAGTCCGCGCGAGCTCGTGGTGCGGCACCAGGCCGAGGAAGGGCGTGCGCACACTGCCCAACTGATCGTCCGCCTCGACCTGTACGAGCTCCTGGACCGGCTGCACCGCGGCCATCAGCCTGGGGTCGAGGACCGCCAGGGACAGAACCTGGCCTTGACGGTCTTCAAGAACGCGCTGGCCGCGACCGCGTATCAGGAGGTGCTGCTCAACGCGCCCGGGGCACCGCCGTACCGGCTCAGCCGACTGCCCGACGGTGCGCTGCGTCTCGCACCCGCTGTGCCGGACGAAGCGGCCCGTCGCTCGGACGGCGAGATCACGCACCAAGGAGGCTCCTGATGGCACTGCGGCGGCGGGATACCGAGTTCAAGCATCTCGGGGTCTCCTACCTGGACTTCAAGCGTGTCCAGATGGACCGGGTGCTCACCGGATTCCTCATGCGGCTCAACCACAACGGTCTGGCAAGCCGCATGGCACGCCGCACCGACCTCTCAGCGGCGGAATTCGCCGGGGAGTTCACGAACGACCGTTACGCGGACCGCTTTCAGGGGTTCGCCGAGCACCCGGACATGGCCCAGCGATGGGTGGAGACCCAACTGCTGGACATGGTCAACCGGGGCAAGCCCACTCAGGCGGTGGCGGGCCTGCGGCCGTTGCACGGACTCACCTATAAGTTCCGCAATCACTACCACTCGCGTCCCTATGGGGCCGATGCCCAGCTGTACGAGATGCTCCGGCATGCCCGCGGTCCCTACGGCAAGCTGGCTCTGGAGCTGATCCGGAAGTTCTTCTTCACCGGCCTAGACGGGGCCGGTGGCGCTGCCACGTCGGCCGCCATAGACGTGGAAACCCAGGCGGTGTTGCACCTCAACAGCCAGGTCAGGACGGACAGTCCGCACACTGTCAAGGGCTGGTACTCCACCGCGCCGCTATGTGTGGGGCAGGCCGACCTGCTCGCCGACGATGTCGTCCGGCTTCTGTCCTTGAGAGACTTGCTGCCGCGCATCACCATGGTCGAATACCTGAAGATCCTCTTCGCCTTCCATCTCGCGCTCGGGCAACTGAAAGCGATGAAGCTGTTGCCCCAGGCGGTGGCCCGGTCCGGAACCGATCCGAGCTGCGGCCACGACCGCTGTCCGGTGACCGTGGGCGCCGTTGATCCGCTGGCCGGATGTCCTTTCCGGGTAGGCTTGTTCGTCGACGTCGCGGGGGTTCCCGGAACGCCGGCCGCGCGACTGGCCGAGCACAGTGCCGAGTGCTGGATGCGCCGTATCCCGGACTTCATCCGGGCCGCCTATGCCGTGCGCAAACTCGACGAATTCGCCGATCACCTGGTCGGCCAGGGCAAGGAGGCTAGGCCGCCCCGCGGCCACTTCACGGTTGCCGAGCTGCTGCGCTTCGGCAAGGGCGGCTACGGTCGCCTGCGTGAGGAGTTCTTCAGCTCCCGACTCACCGCGATCCTCGATGACACGCCGGTGAGCGAGCAGCCGGAGGAAGTCCGGCCGCTACTCGACGAGGCCATGGGGCTCGATCCCTTCGAGAAGTACCTCGAACTGCTCATGGCCTACCGAGGCCACTACCACCACAAGTACATCGTCGACACCATCGACGCCTTGCTGCTCAAGAACCGTCCCGGTGCAGTCATCGCGCAGCCGTACCGCGGCCGACGCCGCTTCGTGCTTGACAGTGCGCTGCTGGAAGTGCTCGTGCAGGTGGCCGTGCTGCGGGTGAACCCCCCGGCCGCTTCGTCCCCGTACACGCACCACACCGTGCCGCTCCGTCTCGATGAGTTCCTCGCGCTGCTTCGCAGCCGGTACGGACTGCATGTCGACCGGCTTCCGGTCGGGGACGGGTTTGGGCCCGCCGGGCTCGACGACGAGGCAGCGCTGCGGGCAAACACCGAGGCGTTCACCACGCGTATGCGGGAAATCGGCTTCTACGACGATCTGTCGGACGCGTACTTCACCCAGGTGCTCACGCCGAGATTCATCATCTCCGAGGACGGCCTGGTCAAGGCTGGCGGAAGGTAGGTTGCGGTGCATCGCGGACTGGTCGAGATCACCGAGGCCGACTGGCGCCAGGCCTTGGAGCACGTCATGCTGCCGAGGCTGGCCGAACTGCTGCGCACGCGCGAACCAGGCCACTGCATGCGCGTCGGGGGCGTCGACACCGCCCTTGCCGAGCGGTTGACGCGGAACCTACGGGCTGCGGTGCCCGACGCCCAGGTGCACGTCCTCGCTACCGAACCTGGCGACAACGACGCGTTCGTCACCAGCACCAAGCTTGTGGAACTGCGCAATCCGGCCGACGATGGGCGCATGCGGCCGCCTTTGCTGGTCTTCGTGCCGCCTGGCACCAAGTCCAGTGCCGAGGATTCCTTCTCGGTGTCGACGTTCGAAGAGGTCTCCCTCCGGGAGGTGCACGACCGGCTCAAGCGGACGCTCCTAAAGGACGTGCCGGGGCCGCTGCGTGCGGGCGTCGAACAGTTGCTCGCCTCATTGTCCGACACTGGGGACAGGACCGCGGCCCGCTACCTGCTGACGTTGCGGGAGAACCAGTTTCATCCGGAGGCGGCAGGCGCGGCCGTTCATCTGCTGGGCCTGATACCGGACTTTCGGCTCTTTGCGGAACCCGCGCAGGTCTTGACGAAGATCCAGCGGAACCGGCGTACCGTCGAAAAGCTCAGTGAAGGCGCCGCGACGGACCGGCAGCGGGTACTGGCCCTCGGTCTCCCCCGTAACTCCGCGGAGCATCAGCGCTTTCTGCGCCGACTGGTCGACTTCGCCGCCGTGACCGGACTTTCCGACCCGTTCTCCTGGTGCCGGGCCATCGCGGCCGATCAGGAGAACTGGCCGCTCGCGTTCCACCGCTGGCCGCAGGAGAACGACCCGGCCGACCAAACCGTGCGTATCGAAGTCGACGACCTCGCCGTGCTACCCAGAGCCGGGGAGAACGCCGAGGACCTGCGCAACCACCGTGCGCTTGGGCGTTTGTTCGGCCAGCCGTACCTGCTGCCGGGAGGGCTCACCTCCCTGCCGGTCACCTTCCGCGTCGACCCGGATCCGCGCAGCATTCCCGGCATCAAACGGTTCAAGGTGGAAATCTGCGCGGAGACCGGCGAGCAGGACGACGCACCACCCGTGGCGGTGCCGACCGGCTTGACTGCGACCGTATCCGTGACGTCGAAGGCCAAGACCGTACTCAAGGCCGCGGTCAAGTTGAAGCGCGGTCGACGGAACCCGGATTGGGAGGAGGGTTGGCACTTCGTCAGGGTCACTCCCCTCGACGGCAACGACGACCCTATGCCAGTCGCGTCCGGCGGAGGCGCTCAGGGACGCAAGCCGTATGAGAGCGACCGCTTCTATGTGATCCCGGACGGCGAATTCGATGAGCCGCCCACCCAGCGCGGCCACCACGCTCCCGGGCTGGCCCAGGCGCTCAACCGACTGCGGTTCACCGCGCTGGCGGAAGGCCGGGCTCCCGAGCGTGTGCTGTGCCGCGAGATCGGGTGGGGGGTGCGGAGTACCAACCTCAAGACCGTGTCGTTGCGTGCCTCTTTCGGGTCGGCCGGTCTGGTGACGGTCGAGCTGCCGCGCATGCTCGCCGAGGCACAGCAGCGCCTGCTTCGAGAACCGCACGCCGTGCTGGGACCCGGCCTGGTGGTGGACGCGGCCGGAATGGCTCGGTTCGCCGATTCGGTCGACTCGACCGACTCCGCCGAGCAGGGTCGCCGTAAGGCACTGCATGCGGGTGCCCTAGGTGATTACTTGGCCGCCCGGGAGTCCTTGTTCCGCCGATTCGCGCCCATTTCTGGGCAAAGCGCCGATGTACTGGTGGCCGAGGGGATGGATCCACGCGAACTGCGGGCGGAAACCGAAGCCTACGCCGAGGCCTACCTCGCCGCCGTCACCGCGTGTGTCAGGGCCTTGGACCGGCCCAACGCTTCGGACACGGAAGGCCGCCGGGCCGCCTTGCACCTGCTGCTGCGTACGGACACGGTAGCCGTGGCGCTGCACGACATCGACGGAGGGCGGCGCACCGCGGTGCTCGTCGCACCGACCCATCCGCTGCGCATGTTGTGGTGGAGCGGCCAGGCCGCGTTGGCCGACCATTGGCTCGACCGGCTCGGCGATGCCTCCGGGGCCGAGGTGAAGGCACGGCTGGAGAGTCTGGAACGGCAGGTAGCGCCGCTGGGCTTCCCGCTCGCGGTACCACTGGAGTCCGGCGAACTGGCCTTCGCTAGTGCGCCGTTAACCGACTATTGGCAGGTCTGCCTACCCAGCGAAGCGGACGACCCCCGCGAGGCGTTGGCGCGGATGGCGGAAGCGCTCGGTATCGACGGAACGGTCGCCGCCGGTGGCGTGAGTGGCCACGACCTGGCGGACCGCGTGGAGAAGTACATTCGGCTCCACCCCTACGTCGACAGCCTAGTGGTCAACGCGCTCGGCGCCGGACACGGCGAGCTGCTCGCCGAGATGCTGGTCGCCCTTCAGGAGCGTCGCCACCTGGCCCATTTGCACTACACACTGCGGCTGTTCGCGCCGGCCCCGGATGGCACGCGGACGGGGGCGGCACTGACCGACCTAATGGCTCCGGCGAGCGGGCCGAGGTCGGTCGCCGCCGAGGCGTTCGCCACCCCTGGGGACCCGCTGCGGCCCAAACTGAGCGTGGTGATCCGTGATGCGGCCGAACTGCTCAAGAACGCGGATGACTTCACCGCGCATCTGACGTTCCTGTTCAACCCGTTCGGTGGCGAGAGCCATGATATCGCGGCCGGCCGCGACGGGATGGGCCGGGTTGCGGTGCACGGCCTCGTCCAAGAGATGAGCGGCGAGTACCGTGAGGACGAGGACGGCGCGGAATGGTCCCGTCAGCCCCGGCACGGTGTCACAGACCCGGTGCCCGGAGCGGAGTCGACCGGTGACCTCCTGGCGGCCCTGCCGAAAGCGCTGTCGGCGGCGCTGGTGGCGGCCACCGTAGGGGAGCACCGCCTCGGCATGCTGCCGCAGATATCGGTTCGACTGACCCCGGACGGGCGTGCTCTGCTGCACGACGTCCACCGCGTCAGCGACTGGGTCGTCACAGTGGACCGCACCCTCGGTGTCGAGTACTTCGATCACGGCCGACGCGGCCGCACGGAGTACGTCATCGACCACTCCACCGCGTCGCATGGCGGCCTGGGACATCAGATCGTCGTCTCGTCCCGGTCATTGGACGAGATGCGGGCCTTGGTCGGGCCCGTGCTGGCGAACCGGTCGCTCGGCATTCCGGAACGCCATGTCCAGACTTTCTTCGACCAGTTGCGCGAGCTGTCGGGGAACCTGGTCTTCAAGTTGGCGGCACTGGGCGAAAGCCAGCGGACCGAAGTCCTCGGCCTAGCGCTCGCCCGTTTGTACCTCGGGGCACGGGAAGCGCTCCGCAACCAGGTGCTCGTGCCGCTCGACAGCCATCCCGAGCTCTACCGCGAGGAACGCGACCGAGCGGCCGGAGGTGACGGCGAAGTGCGGCTCCATCGCACCGACCTCGCGCTGTTCGACCTCGACGCCGAGCGGCGGATCGTCACCTGCCGCCTCCTCGAAGTCAAGTGCCACACCAACGGGGGCATCGGCGCCTACCAGGCGAAGCGTCAGCAGATCATCAGGCAGATCGCCAATACCGAGCGCGTCCTTGCGCGACAGTTCGATCCGCAGGAAGGGCGCACCGATCGTCCGCTACAGAACCTGGCGTTGCGGATGCTGCTCGACCACTATCTTTCGCGCGGGGGCAGATACGGACTGTTCGATCCGCCGGCGATGGAGGAGGCCCGTTGGCTGCTCGATCGGCTCGACCACGGCTATCGTCTCGAATTCACCTGCAGTGGCCTCGTGTTCGATCTGTCGAAGGACGGACTGGACACGGATGAGGAGGAAGGCGTTGCCTTTCACCGCATCGGCCGGAGCCATGTCGTCGGCCTGCTCGACGCCATCGCGACGGAGTACCTGCCCGAGCGGGTGAGGGAGGCGTCCGACCAGGATCCGGCTGTTCCGGGCGCGAGCCTGGGCAACGTGGTCGACAGCTCGGCGGGGGCCGCAGTCACCGTACGGCTGAGGCCACGGGCCCGCAGCCGGGACATTCCTGAGGAACCGGCACCGCTCGCGACCGACCCGGAGGAGGAGTCGGAACTCCCGGACCCTGCCAGTGCGGATACGTACCCGGACACCGAGGATACGGCGGGGAGCACAGGCGCTGGCACCAGCGCCGAGGAGAGCGTCTTCGCGTCAGAGAGCCATGCCGTACCCGACCTGGAACAGGTCGGTCGAGGCGACGCGGCCGCTCCGGATGACAGCGGCTGGGAACCGGGGGGCGCTGGGGCTGCGGCGCCGGACGTCTTCCTGGGGGTGACACGTCCTTCCCCTCAGTATGGGGTACTGGGCACGAGCGCAGGCCGCACGGTGGCACTGGATCTCAACGAGACTCACGCCATCAGCTTGTTCGGGGTGCAGGGAAGCGGCAAGAGCTACACCCTTGGGTCCATTCTGGAAATGGCCGGTCTGCCGGTGCCCGGGGTCAACTCTCTGGCCCGACCGCTGGCGAGCATCGTGTTCCACTACAGCGAGACTTCCGACTACGAGCCCGAGTTCCTGACCATGGTCGACCCGAACGACGACCCCGGGCAATGCGCGGAGCTGGCGGACCGGTACGAGGCACGGCCAGCGGGGCTGGAGGATGTCGTCCTCCTGGTCCCCGAGGAGTATGTGGCGGAACGCCAAGCACGGTATCCGGGCGTGGCCGTCCGCCCCCTGGTGTTCGCAGCCGCCGAGCTCAAGATCGCGCACTGGAAGATGCTTATGGGCGCGGTCGGCAATCAGTCGGGCTACATCCGGCAGATCGGCAGGATCATCAAGGCCAAGCGTGCCGACCTCAGCTTGGCAGCGGTGCGGCGCGGAGTGGAGGAGTCGACGCTCGACGAGCACTTGAAACGGCGGGCCAGAGAACGCCTCGACATTGCCGCCGACTTCATCAACGACGCCGCGCGGATCCAGGACCTGGTGCGTCCGGGACGCCTGATCGTCGTCGACCTGCGCTCCGACGACATCGAGAAGAGCGACGCACTGGCCCTGTTCGTGGTCTTGATGCACTTGTTTTCCGAAGCGACGGACGGAGAGCGCCTGTTCAACAAGCTGGTGGTGTTCGACGAGGCACACAAGTACGCCGACAGCGGTGACCTGGTATCCGGACTGGTCTCCAGTGTGCGCGAGATGCGGCACAAGGGCATGTCCGTACTGGTGGCCAGTCAAGACCCGCCGTCGGTGCCGTCCGAGCTCATCGAACTGTCGACCCAGATGGTGCTGCACCGATTCACCTCCCCCGCATGGCTGAAGCACCTCCAGAAAGTGAACGCCGCACTGTCAGGGCTCAACGCCGACAAGCTGGCCCAGCTTCGGCCCGGTGAAGCTTACGTCTGGTCGAGCAAAGCGACCGACGAGGCGTTCAACAGGGGAGTGGTCAAGATCGACTGCCGGCCGAGGGTGACGCGCCACGGCGGTGGGACGCGAACCGCACTGGGGTGAGCGGACTCCCGAGCTGGACCGGGGTTGCCAGCCCGCGAACCGAGGCCATAGCGGCGACCGCAGCAGCACTGCTTCAGGGCAATCAGGTGAAGGAGTGCTGAGGCGGCTCTTCACTGCCTGCAGACGCGACGACGGCATAACCTGGCCGAGGCTCCGGAGGGTCCCTGCTGTGCCCGTGGTGTGCCCGGACGGGGTGGAACGGGGGCGGACGGGCGGGATTTGAGGATTGGGAATGGGGTTAGAAGTGGACAAAGTTGGACGGTAGATAGGGGCGGACAAAGGCGGAATGATCTTGGTCGACTGAAAATCGAAAGCCCGCCCGTTCACCTTCAGCGCCCCTGGCGTAGTCGCATGCGCCAGCCGAAGGCGGCTCAACTGCAACCACTCCGGCCTGGTCCTGGTTGCAGTTCTGGTTGCATTCACCGGCGTACACGAGCGTTCACCAGATGGATCATCGAACACTCGGGTGCAGGTCAGGACGTCGGCGGAGCTCGCCGAACGGGCTTGTGACCCCTTGGAAAGCGTGTTGGGTTCACACCCTCACGAGTTCGAATCTCGTATCCTCCGCACCCGCCCACCAGGGCAAACGTCGGCCCGGAACACTTCGATGGTCCGGGCCGACGTCGTTTCTGGTTGCAGTTCTGGTTGCATTTATTTCGGACATATACTGCTAAATTTATCTCCGTGGATCTGGGCTTCGGCCACACGCCTCGAACCCCCGCCTCAACGCTCACGCGATGGTCAGCGGTGGGTAATCCACCACACGACCCACGTACCCGCGGCGGTCCCGAACCCGGTGGCCAAACCGCGCACCGCGCTCACGGCGAGGGAACGCCCGATGCGGACGAAGCGACGTCGAGTGGCAGACGCGGGGTCGGCGGTCGTGGCGGTGGCGAGGTGGTCGTCGTTCATTGTGGGCTCCCGAGGGGGGTGTGAACCGCCGTGTGGGGTTCGCGTGGTCCCATCGGGCGCCGGCCGGGGATTTTCCGGCAACCGCCACCGGGCCGCCTCCGGCTGTCTAGGCTGCCCAGACCGGGAACGCGGGATTTCCGGCGGACGTCCGGACCGGATCCGGACCGGACGACGTGGGGACCGGTCGTGGCGGGGCACACCGAGAGCGGCGACGGCGACAAGGCGCGGGAACTGGCGCGGACACTGAGGGAGTTACGCGAGCAGGCCGGATCTCCCACCTACACAAAACTCGTCCACCAAGGCGCCGCGCAACAACCCCCGATCGTGCTGAACACGACCCTGCTCGGCGACTGGTTCAACGGGCACGGGGTACCCGCCGACCCACGCCGTTTCGCGTTCCTGGTGACGTGGCTGGAACGCGAGGCCACCCGCCTCAACCCCGACCGTGTCCCGACACCGGCCGCAGCCTGGGAACGTCGGCGTGTCGAGGCCGAACGCAAACGCCGACCCGCCGGACGACCTCGCCTGTCCCACCCCGACGTACCCGGCGTCGACGGTGACGAGGTCGTCGGGCGACCCGTGCGCGAGTTCACGGACCCGTTCGCTTTGGAGGTGCACCGTGCGATGGACGCACCCGGACACACCGGGGGCACATTGCCGGTGCTGCCCGTGTACGTACCCCGCGACCACGACCAGGTCCTGCGCGCGGCGGTCCAACGCGCCGCCGGCGGAGAGAGCACGATGGTCACGCTGGTGGCGGGGTCCTCCACCGGCAAAACCCGCGCCTGCTGGGAAGCACTGTCGGGCGTACCGGACGAATGGCGGCTCTGGCACCCCATCGCCCCCGGGCGCCCCGAAGCCGCCCTGACAGACCTGGGCGCGGTGGGACCGTGCACGGTCGTGTGGCTCAACGAAGCCCAGTTCTACCTCGAACCCGCCGACACCGGAGAACGCATCGCCGCCGAACTACGCGAACTCCTACGCGACCCGTCCCGAGGACCGGTGCTCGTGCTGGCGACGCTCTGGCCCGACCCGCACTGGAACACACTCACCACCGCGACCGAGCCCGGCACCCCGGACCGGCACGCACAGGCACGGGTATTGCTCACCGGCACCGACCTGCGCATCCCCGAGGCATTCACCGGGGCAGACCTGGACACACTGCGCGAACGCGCGGACCAGGACCCCCGACTGGCGCAAGCCCTCGCGAGAGGAGACACCGGGCGCGTCACGCAGTACCTCGCGGGCGCACTAGCCCTGCTCAAGCGCTACCAGCTCGCGCCGGCGGGAGCGCGGGCGGTGATCGAGGCCGCCATGGACGCACGGCGCCTCGGCCATGGGCCCGTCCTACATCAAGCTTTTCTTGAGAACGCCGCAGACGCCTACCTCACCGACGACGAATCCGATGCTTTCGGTGACGACTGGTTCGAACAGGCCCTTGCATACGCCACTTCCCCTGTCCAAGGGGCCACCGCACCTGTGACCAGGATCCGATCCCGACAGCGCAACGATGGCCTTACTGAAGGAGGCCCGACCTATCGGCTCGCCGACTACCTCGAACAACACGCCCGGCACACCCGCCGCGCGCACTGCCCAGGCGCCTCCTTCTGGAACGCCGCACACGAGCACGCCCGAACCCCCGACGACCTGCTCAACCTCGCCGAAGCCGCACGCCACAGACTTCGGCTACGCCATGCGGAACACCTCTACGCCAAAGCAGCGAACTCCCAGGACCCGCAGGCGCTTGGGAAGTTGGCCCGTTTGCGGGAACGAGCGAGCGACCACGATGGCGCCGAACGCCTGACTCACCAAGCTGCCGACGCCGGAAACAGCGAACCACCGAAGCAACCGGCCAGACCGGGGAAACGAGCAAGAACCCGTAGTGGCACCAAACGCCGCCGAACTACCAGCACTCGTCTACAGGAACTTCGAGTTACAAGGCGGGAGAAGAGGGGTGATAAGGAGGGGGCGGAACGTCTGGTTCGCGAAGCCTTCGAAACAGGAAACACCGACCCACTCGGCCTGCTGATCACCTTGCGGGAGCGACAAGGCGACCGCCATGGGGCGGAACGTCTGGTTCGCGAAGCC
>NZ_JBHZAV010000030.1:0-35539 GCF_042754445.1 Embleya sp. NPDC059213 | reverse complement strand
ACCCACTCGGCCTGCTGATCACCTTGCGGGAGCGACAAGGCGACCGCCATGGGGCGGAACGTCTGGTTCGCGAAGCCATCGACACCGGAAACACCGACCCACTGACGCTGCTGGTCACCTTACGGGAGCGACAAGGCGACCACGAAGGGGCGGAACGTCTGGTTCGCGAAGCCATCGAAACAGGAAACACCGACCCACTCGGCCTGCTGATCACCTTGCGGGAGCGACAAGGCGACCGCCATGGGGCGGAACGTCTGGTTCGCGAAGCCATCGACACCGGAAACACCGGCCCACTGGACCTGCTGATCGCCCTCCGAGACCACGATAGCGACCACGACGGCGTGGAACGTCTGGTTCGCGAAGCCTTCGACACCGGAAACACGGGCCCACTGACGTTGCTGATTACCCGACGGGAGCGAAAGGGCGACCACGAGAGGGCGGAACGTCTGGCTCGCGAAGCTGTCAACGCCGGAAACACCGGCCCACTGGACCTGCTGATCGCCCTCCGAGACCACGATAGCGACCACGACGGCGCGGAACGCTTGATCCGGGAAGCTGCCGACGCTGGAAGCACACTGATCCGGTGGCACATGGACACGTTGCGAGAACAGATGGGTAACGGTGAGGTGGCCGAACGCCTCGCACGTCAGGTCGCTGACGCGGGAGACACGCTGAAATTGACGGTTCTGGTCACACTGCAGGACGACGCGGAAGACCCCGAGGGCGCCGAACGCTTGCGCACATGGTTGCGCCAAGGACTTGACACCTAAGACGCGTAGGCACAGGTCCGAGGTTTTCCGGCCGAACGAATCGAGTCGCCCACCGCTTTGGCCACGGCGGGCGTAGCGTCCGCGTGCCGGGCTCGTGCCTGATCACCGGGTTGGCCGACAACGACCGCGGCGCTCATACGCCCGCTCAGTCTGAGGGAGCCACGCAATCTGATTAACAGTTGGCACGGCTGCGGTTGCTGACCGAACTCCACACCCACCCTGCGATGCCCGAAGCTCTGGTTGTAGTTCTGGTTGCATTCGTGGGCGTCCGGCAGCGTTCACAACACCGGCAGCCGAGTGCTCCGTCGCAGGTCAGAACGCCAGTAGCCCCAGTCGAACGGGCAGATGAGCAATTGGAAAGCGTGTTGGGTTCACACCCTCACGAGTTCGAATCTCGTATCCTCCGCCAGCCCTAACAGGCAAAACGTTGCCCCCGGTCGCTCTGCGGCCGGGGGCAACGTCGTTGTCGGTCTCGGTTTCTGCTGTGGGCCCGAACCGCCTTGTGCGTGCTCGGCTGCCCCTTCGGGGGCGCTGCCGAAACCGCTCCCCGGGCGCCGGGCGTTCCACTCGGCTCGACCACATGGAGAGCGCGCGAGCGGTGACGGGAGGTGCTTCCCGTGTACGTGGGGATCAGGCGGTGCCGACCATGTGGCCGAACCACGAGGGGTCCGAATGTGAGCCGTGGTCCTCGTGCCATTGCGGCTCGGCCGAAACGACGAAACTGGTCAGATCTTCGCCGAGGACATACAGCCGGCCCGGCATCGGCCGGTCGCCACAGATCCGTTCCACTTCGTCGTATTCGATTTCCCGGCCCCGGCGGATTTTCAATCCGTCGTAATAGGGACGGAGCAGCAGCGAACTCACTGCACTGAAGTGCACATCGATGCGGGTTTCCGCAGAACTGCCGCGAGTGCTGCGCAAGAGCAGCCGACAATGGCTGACTGTATACGCCCAGACTTTGAAGTAGCGATCCGATACGTACATGACCGACGCTGCGGACTCTCCACTCACGACAGACTCTTTCACGAAGCTACCATTTCGGCTCGGGTACGTTCACTACATTTCCACGGTCGTCATAGAACGTAATATTACTCCAATCCAGATTTTCCATCTGTACCTGCAAACCTATCTGGCGCATCTCCCACTCGGTGGCCCTCCAATTGCTCCCACCGCCCGCCTGATACGCCTTCCAGAATTTGTCACTCGGATTATCGCCGTCAAAATCCTTCAAGGTGACGGCTACTTTCCCGTTGTTACGCAGAACATTGGAGACCTCGGATTGCCAAAGGCCGATGGGCTGTCCATTCACCTGGCCGACTACGGCCCTGTATTGGTCACCGGTGAAAGTGTAGCCCCCGGGTATGCTGGCAACCAAAGCCTCGACGTGCGGCGTGATCCCCAGGGCCATGGTTCCTTCGCAGATTTGCAGCCCATGCGGATCGATCCAGTACAGTGGATTCAGGGAATATGCATGCGGAGTCGGCCCTGCCACCAGGCCCAGCGGGTCTGCGGTTTGAAACCCGCCCAGTGCGGGTGAGAAATATCGAAACCAGTTCTGGCTCAGTTCACTTTCCGCGTCCCGATATTGCCCGGGAAACGCCAGGGGGCAGCCGACGCCTTCCTGCGGCGCGACATCGATCCCCCAGAGGGTGGTTTTCGCCTGCCAAGCCGTGGCGCCATCCTCGGTCACCAGTCGGCTTGGTGTGCCCACCAGGTCCGTGACGATGGCGTAGAAGCGGTCGTCGAACCCCGCCTGGCCGTTGATCTGAACGAGAGGGCGATGCGTGCCCGGTTCGTACTCCCACGTCAGGCTTCGCCCGTCGGCATCCTCTTCGACGACGCGAGGGCCGTCCCAGGTAAAGTTCGTCTTTTCGGCGACCGTGCCGTCTGCGGCCATGCGCTGCTTTGCAGTGCGCCTCGCGAGCGGGTCGTATAAGTAGACCCATCTCGTACCGCCCGGGACGGTGAGTTCGGTCAACCGGTCTTCGGCGTCGAACGTGTAGGCCCACACCTTTCGCTTGCCGGAAAGCGTGTGCCGCCATTGCCGGATGATGCGGCCTTGGGCGTCGTATTCGTAGTGCGTGCGGCCCGCTCGCGTGATCAGGGAGCCGGATAAATCCCGGTCGCCTTGGGCGTCGGTGTCCTCGCCGGGCCAGCTGCCGTGCGTGAGATTGCCTGCGGTGTCGTAGGCGTAGCGCTCGGTCCAGTGGTCGGCATGGACGGCGGTGACTCGACCGATCTCGTCCAGGCTGTAGGTCTTGAGACCCGTGGTGGTGTCGTCGACGGAGGTGACGTAGCCGTCGGAACGGTAGGTGTAGCTGCGTCGGTGGGCGTCGTGTGCGGCCAGTTCCGGGCTGAGAGTGGCCCTGATCTTGTCGACGGGGACGCCGACCCTCGTGGTCTGCGTGGTGAGGCGAAAAAGTTCGTCCCACTCCTGGAGGAAGGCGACCGCCGGGCCGAATCTGCGTTCGGTTTCGCGGCCTGCCGCGTCGTAGGTGAAGGCGAGTTCGTGGTCGTCGCTCTGCAGTGACGCCGGTTGCCCGCTCGCGTTGTAGGTCCAGGTACCTGTTCGCCCGGCGGGCGTGGCCCGGGATATTCGTCGACCGACGGCGTCGTAGGTGTTGGTGAGGGTGCGGCCGTTGCTGGATTCGGTGAGCACCCGCCCGAGTCGGTCGCGTTGGAGAATCAGTTCGACGTCGGGGTTCGCCGCCTGGATGAGGCGGCCTGTCGAGTCGTATCGGTAAGTCGTGGTGCGGCCCGTGGCGGTGTGACATTGCTCGACGACCAGGCCGAGTGCATCCCGGCGGTAGGTGACGCCTTCGCCCGCGCCGTTCGTCTTCTCGACGAGGTGACCCGCGCGGTCGTGCGCGTAGTACAGCGTGCGGCCGTTGAAGTCGGTTTCCGCAATCAGTCGGCCGGCTTCGTCGAACTCGTAGGTCCAGACGCGGCCCTGCGGATTGGTGACCTTGGTGAGGCGTAACTCGGTGTCGTACGCGAAGGCGTGACGGACGCCGTCCGAAGTCGTCTGCGACGAGGTGAGGTCGAAGCAGGTGGACTCGTACCTGGTCAGGGAGCCCGCCCGGTCCCGATGTGCGCGGAGATTGCCCTCACCGTCCCACGTCCACGACTCCCTTGACCCGTCCGGTAGTTCACGCCAGGCGGGCTTACCCTCCACCGTCCAGCCAAGGCGGGTGACGTGGCCGAGCGGGTCGATCACCTCCGTCGGGCGTCCGAACGCGTCCCGGGTCATGCGGGTCACCGCCCCGGAGGCGTCCTTGACGGTCACCGGGAGGCCCGCCAGATCGCACTGCACCCGCGTGTTGTTGCCGAGAGCGTCGACGACGCCGGCCAATCGACCCAGGGCGTGGTACGCGTACTGCGAGACGGCACCCGTCGGGTCGGTGCGGGCGAGGAGATTGCCCGCCTCGTCGTACTCGTAGCGCCATGCCGTGCCGTCCACGCCGATCGCCTCGACCGGCTTGCACCAACCGTTGTAGACGATGGTCGAGGTCAGCCCGTCGGGCCTGGTGACGTGGGTGACGTTGCCGAGCGCGTCGTAGCGCAGGCGTGTGGTCCGCCCCAGTGCGTCCGTCCGCGAGAGGAGGTTGTTGTACGCGTCCCATTCCTGCGTGACCGTGTTGCCGAGGGGATCGACCTCTCGCACCACCTGGTAACGCTCGTTGTGCTCGTACGAGCTGGTGCGGCCGAGGGAGTTCGTGTGCCGCGTGACGTGCCCGTCGTAGGCGAACGTTCCGCTCAGGAAGCCGTCCTTGCCGACTTGACGAACGCATCTCCCCGATGCGTCATAGCAGTACTCGTACCAGGTGCCGTTGCGATCGGTCCAGGACGTCAGACGGTGCGTGTCGTCGTAGGTGAAGCGTTGTGACTCGCCGGACGAGTTCACCACGCCCGCGAGATCGCCGGCCTCGTCGTAGTCGTAGCGGACCAGTTCGGTGGAGGTGTCGCCGTCGAGCAGGTGCAGCGCACGAACCCGACCCGCTTCGGTGTCGACCGCGACGTGGTACCCGCCGAGGTGCTCGATGCGGACCGGATTGCCGTCTTGGTCGTAGTGGAACTCGACGCGGTTGAGGTTGCGGTCATATATCGCGCGCAGCGGAATCACCGGCGTACCCGAGGTATCCGGCGTGAAGTACAGAATCACACCCGATGCGGGTTGGCGGATCGCGAAGCCACCGCCGGGAGTGTGGTCCCAACTGAGCGGCCAGCGCGGACCCGAGCCCGGCAGCACCTCCTCGCCCGGGCGAGGCACCGGGTAGCGAAGGGTCAGGCCCTTCGGTGACGTGTAGACCACGCCGTCCGCGCGCAACTCCAGGCGCTGGTCGAGGGTCGACGCCCAAGAGGGACCGAACCACCGACCGCGTCGATGGGACGAGATGTGTCGGCGTTCCAGCACGAGTGGCAGCACGCCCGGCAACGTAAGGTCCGTCGTCGACAGCAGCACGTCGCCGGTGACCACGTCCACCGGATCACCGCAGGAGGTTCGGCATTCCTCCGGGCGTGAGTCCTTGTTGTCTCCGGGTTTGCCCGGATGGTCGGGTCCCTTGCTGTCGGGTCCCTTGCCACCGGGTGTCTTGACGTCCGGTCCCGGGACGTGGCCCGGCACGAGCTTGCTTCCTCCCCCGGTCGCCAACTGCAGAATCAGTTCCGGGGCCGTCAGGCCCAGTGCCTTCCACGGATTCTTGCGCCACTCGTCCCAGTTGACGCTGTCCTTCAGGTATCCGACCGGGTCGGTGAACGACTGCTTGTAGTTCGCCGCCATGGACTGGAGGTTGGTCAGATACCCGTCCGGATCCGCAGCGGCGTACGCCGGGCTGAGCTTGGCAAGGCTCGCCAGGTTCGTGACAAGACCCTGCACACCCTCCTTGAAGCCGGCACCGAACGATTTGAAGGCCGCAGTGATCGGATCGCCACCGGTCGGGGCTTCCCTGCGCCCTTTGTCGATGGCCTTCCAACAAACCTCTTCGGCGTCCTTGAGTCGGCTGTGCACCCGGCCGTACTGCTCTTCGGCGTGTTCCAACTGGTCCTTGCCGACATCGTCCTTGGGAAGGTCCAGGACGAGCGTGCCGTCCTTGACGGCCTGCTTGTCCGCCTTCCATTGGGCCGACCTGGCCCGGGCCTCGTTCGCCGCAGGGATGACCTGGTCGGCCACCTCGGCCTGGGCTCCGCGCAGCACGCCCGCGTATGTGCGCAACGCGTTCGCGGTGTCGGCGAAGTACTTGACGGCCTTGTCCAGCGTGCCCGGCAACTTCTTCATCGTGTCCGTGAAGCCCTCGGCGGCCGGGCCTTGCCAGGTCCCCGGCTGAGCCAACTGCTTCAGGCGGCCGGAGCCGTTTGCAGACGCGGACACGTACTTGCCGAATGTGTCGGCGAGCGCCTCCAGGACGACGGGATCGCCCGGGATCATTTCGGTGGCGACCGGGCACTCCGGGATCTTCATCTTCTTACTCATCGCGACCCGCCACTCATTCCGGCGATGACTACCGCGTCGGCGGAGCGCCGGCGGGCGGGGCACCTGCGGGCGGTTGTTGCCCGTTCGGCACCGCGCCTTGCGGAGCACCCGCCGGAGTGAACTGCCCCCTGGCCTCGGCCTCGGCAAGGCGGTACGCGCCCACCACCCGTTCCAGCGCGTAGGCAACCGCCGTACCCTGCTTGACCACCAGGCCCATCGCGTGGCCCCAGTCGTGCACGAAGCGCTGCACGTTGATGGTGATCGCCTTGGAACCACAGCGTTCGATGCCCGCGGCCATCTGGCCGTCGTCCTTCCAGATCCGGTCGGCGACTTGGAGCGCGTCGAGGATCGGCCGGATCGTGTCGGTGAGATAGTCGGCGTCGACTCGGAAACCGCCGCCACCCGGGTTGAGGCTGCTCATCAGCGGAACCTTGCAGCGGCCGGCTCGTCATCCATGAAGTACCCCCCGGTACACCTCGGATCGCACACTGCGTACGCACACACGTACGGATCGACACCGTAGCCTGTTTTCGTCACTGACGACCCGGCTTCCACTCCAGCCCCGGTGGCGAAACGGGCGCGCTCCGGAAGGTCTTCCCCGGGGAGTGGCCAAGGGAGTTCGACGACCGGGTCGCGCCGGCTTCCCTGGGCCCGCTCGGCCCTGGCGTTCGCCTGCGGTCATGAGCAGGGCCAGGTATTCCGTGGCCCGATTCTGCAGGCGCGCACCGGCCATGGTGGCGGCCTCCGCCGGAAGTTGGCTGCGGCGGAGGGCCTGACGCAGTGGAAGCGGATCTCCCTTTCGGGTCGAATCGACGATGGGTCCGGCGAGGAAGTACGAGTAGTAGACGTCGTGTTCCCTTGTCGGCGGCTTGGAGAAGCGCGGAATACGAGCCGCGGGAAAAATGCCCGACCGCCGATCCGCAGCCGACTGCGGTGATGCGGCATACCGACATCCGATCGCAGCGGCCCAAGCCGGCGGGCCGTGCGGACGTTCGTCGCTCGTTGTCTTCTCGCCCGCCGGATTGGGGCCGGAGGGCGGGTGGTGGGGGCGTACTCGGTCGGGCGGTGGGGAGGTTGTTGGCATGGGTGCAGGTCGTTGACCGTGGGGTGGGAGGGGCGTACTCGGATGCGATGGATTCCTGGCTCGCGGACGGCTCTGGCGACTGCGGCGGGGGTCGCGGGCGAGCCGCTGGTGGCCGCCGTCATTGCGGCTGCGGTGGATGTCATCGGGCCTGCGGCGGAGCGCACGGCCGCGGTGGGTGTGCCGCGGTCGCATCTGGAGGAGTTGGCGCGGGCCGGGGCCTGTGGGCTGCTCGACTACGAGCCGATCGGCGCCGGCGGCGTGACCGGGGCGCAGGTGGTTCGCGAGGTGCACGAGGTGTTGTCCGCCGTCGACCCTGCCACGTGGTTCGTCTTCGCCCAGCACTTCGCGCTGGTGAAGGGGCTCGTCGCGAGTGGGAACGTCGAGTTGCGCGAGCAATGGCTGCCGGCTCTCGTCAAGGGTGAACGGTTCGCGACGGCGGGCTTCGCCTATCTTCGGCATCCCACGCCGCCGGTGGTCGCGGAGGGCGTCGGGGACGGCTGGCGACTTCGTGGGCGCATTCCGTGGATGACCGGGTGGGGGCTCGCCGACGTGGCCTTCGTCGGTGCCGTGACCTCGGACGATCGGGCGTTGTTCGTCGTGCTCGACTGCGCCGCGGCCGACGGCCTGGTCGC
This sequence comes from Embleya sp. NPDC059213, assembly GCF_042754445.1. Lineage (NCBI taxonomy): Bacteria > Bacillati > Actinomycetota > Actinomycetes > Kitasatosporales > Streptomycetaceae > Embleya > Embleya sp. NPDC059213. The sequence goes on along the minus strand of NZ_JBHZAV010000030.1, from coordinate 27,583 downwards.
GGACGAAGGGCAGGCGCTCTGGGCCATGCAGGCCACCCATACCGCCGCCGTGGAGCTGCGGGACGTGTTCGTCCCGGCGAGCGACGTGATCGCGCTGGGGCCCAGGTCGCGGTGGATCCGCGAGTACGACGACGAGAACGCGAACGCGCATCCGGCGGTGTTCGGGCATCTGCGCGCCGCGTGCGACCTGCTGGTGCGATCCGGGCCGAGGGCGGGCACCGAATACGAGGATCTCGGCCTTCGGATCGCCGAGGAGGCCGCCCGCCTGCGGGCCGAGGCATACTCCCTGCGCGATCGACTCCCCGACGGGGAGGGGCTCGCCGCCCGGATCGCGGTCCGGGCGGCGACTCTCGATCTGTGCGCGCGTGCCGGTACGGCCTGTGTGGTCGCGACGGGCGGCCGGGCCATGAGTCACGGCGACCCGGCGGGGCGCCTGGCTCGGGAGGCCCAGTTTCACCTGATCCAGGCACAGACTCCGCAACTGCGGGCCGAAATGGGTCGGTTGATGCTCAGGAGGTTGTGAGGCGGGCCGTGCGCGCCGCGTCGGTCAGGTCTCGGACGCTTCGGTGGGCGTGTGGGTGCTTCAGGAGGTGCGTGGCCAGGCGTAGGCAGCGCTGCTCGCAGCGGGCCCGGGCATCGTCGGGTTCGATGGCCCGGAGTTCGGCGACGTGCGCCATCCCGATGATGCGGCGGATGATCTCCGCCCCGCAGAAGCCGACGGAGTCCGTGAAGATCCCCGCCAGGTGGCGCTCGCGCTCGCCCGCCAGGACGTCCGCGTCGTCGAACAACACACGCGGGTAGGCGTCTCCTTGCCGAGGTTGCTCCCACGCCGCCGCCCAACCCCGGGCGAAGCCCGTCCAGACGTCCTCGACGACCTGTAACAGCCGGGTCTGCCGGTCGGTGCGCTCGGGATCGGCGACCGTCGGGCCGTCCTGGGCGAAGTAGCCGATCAGCAGATGCGCCAGCAGCGTGCCCACGTCGAAGCCGATGGGTCCGTAGCAGGCGAACTCCTGGTCGAAGACCCGGGTGTCGTCCTCGGTGACCAGGATCGACCCGGTGTGCAGGTCGCCGTGCAAAAGCGCCTCGGTACAGGTGAGATAGCGCACCTTCAGCCGGGCGACGGCGACCTTGAGGTCCACGTCGTCGCGCAACCGTGCGACGGTGTCGTCGAGTTGGGGGCTGGTCCACCTGTTGCGGCCGTGTTCGTGGTAGATCTCGGTGAAGATCATGTCCTCCATGATCTGCGTCATCTCGTGGTTGCCGCTGAACAGGGCGACGAGGGGGCGTTTGTCGATCGCGGCGTGTGCCAGGTCGCTCGTGTGGAAGAGCGAGCCCACCAGGTATTGCGCGAGGTGGTCGGCCAGGTGCGGATAGCGGTTGCCGCGTCGCAGTCCGTCGCGCAACACGACGTGTGGGGACAGGTGTTCGGTGACCAGCAGGTTCATTCGGGAATCGTGGTGCAGCACTTCCGGCAGTCTGGCCGGGACGTGTCGGCCGTGTTCGACCAGTGCGCGGTACTCGTAATAGGCCCGGCGTGGGGTCAGTGGCCAGGACTCGCCGCTCACCCGGACGTAGGGCATCGCCTGCTTGACGCACACGCGGCCGGCGGGGCCGTGTACCGCGAAGACGTAGTTGACGTTGCCGTCGCCGATCTCTCGGACCCGCCAGCCGGACGAGTGGCCGCCCAGACGCTCGGCCACGGTCGGGATGGCGCTCAGGTAGGGCGGCAACGTCTTTTCGTCGAGCAACTCGGACGGCACGAAGTCGTTCACGATCCTCCTCGGGAAGGCGGGCGGAGACCGGTCGGTCGTACGCGGGCACGGTCGTGCGCGGCGGCGGGGCGGGGCCGGGTCACCCGATGTCCCAGTCGACCGGGTCCGGACGCAGCCAGCCGGGTCGGGGCAGCCCGAAGTGCTCCCGAAGGATGCGCTCGGCGGATTCCAGGACGCCCTGGACCGAACCGGGCCGAGGCGTCCACGAGTCGTTGACCCAGAACACCGGCTCGCCGGGCAGCGGGCGGCGCATCGTGGGGATCACCCGATCGGGGTCGTAGCCCGCGCGCCACACGGGCCAGGCACCGCCGTAGGGGTCGACGGACCAGTCCCGCCACCGGGCCGCGTCCGGCGGCGGGGCGTCGGGAACGCCGTGGATCTCGCGCACCATCGCATGCGCACTCTCCACCAACAGGCGGCCGGGCACGTCCGGGTGGTCGGCGGCACCGGGACCGGACCGGACCCGGTCGCGATAGCGCGGTCCGCCATCCGACTCGGTCCAGTAGCGGCAGGCAGAGCCGTCGGCGTAGACCGCGAGCAATGCCCCCGGCGCCTCCGGGTCGCCGTGATCGGGCGAATCCCAGTACCAGAGCTGGCGGTTCGGCAGATCCGTGGTGCTTCGCCCCAGGCTCAGCCCCAGCCGGCACCACCACGCGGTCGGATAGCGCAGAAACACCTTCACGGCGGGTACCTGGTACGTGCTGTCGAGCCCGCGCCGGAACGCATCGGTGTCGGGCGGAAACACCCCCGGCTCCAGCTTGCGCACGGCGGGCGTGGGGAGCGCGAAAACCACGCTCCGGGCGCGTACTTCGACCACGCGGGCGTTCGCCGCATCGGAGCGCAGGAAGGTCAGCCGATAGCCGCCCTCTCCCGACGCCCGTTCCATCCGTACCAATCGGTGTCCCAGGAACGTCCGGCCCCCCGCCGCCGCGAACCGTCGATGCAGCGTGGCGGGCAGGGCCTGAAAGCCGCCCCGCAGCCGCAGACACGGCCCCGTCCGCACGGCCTGGAACAGGCCGTCCAATTGTCCGGCCGCGCTGCCCCCGCACTCCCGCCGGTCGTAACCGCCGGTGTCATGGGCCAACGCCGCCGCCTCGGGGGTCAGCACCGCGTCCACCAGGGTCGCCCACGGGACCTCGTGCAGTCCCAGACCACGCCAGTTGGCGGCCCGCCGAGCCCGTCGATAGCGCGCGTCGATCACCGCGACCCGCTCCGAACTCCCGGCCCCCATCGCCTGATCGCGGCTCTCGTGCCACGCCGTGAATCCCGGCACGGCCGCCTCGGCGACGATGCCCGCCAGGCCGTCGCCACCCAGACCGCGCTCCGACTGCGCCAACAGATAGGGCAGTTGCGTGCTGTCCGAGCAGATCTCCCGCCGGCGCAGTCGGGTACCGCGGACATAGTCGAGGTTCTCCGGCCGCCCGAACCAGAACGGTTCGACATCACCCTGCAGGTCCAACCCGGCGATCAGATCGACGACGTGGTGCTCACTCCGGTCGAACCGCATCGCGCCGAACTCGGCCACCGGTCCGGTCAGATCGGGCAACGGGGACGACCACAGACGACCGCCGACCCGATGCGAGGCTTCGAACAGGGCCACTCGCCCGCCGGCCGGACCGGGTTGGCCCCGATCGCAGCCCTCCTGCAACCGCCGGGCCAGATGGCAACCACCCACGCCCGCGCCCACCACCACCACGTCCCACACCCGGCACTCCCGCCGTCGGACAGCGTTGTGACGAACTCTTGTACTACCCGAAACTATCGCCCAAACTGAAGTCGACTGATCACCGAGCGTAGACATCGGGACGGGTCGAACCAGGCACGTTCCTTGGACCACACAGCTCCGGCGACGCGCCGACCCCGCACCGCGGGCGAACGACGGTCGGCCGGAGCCGTTTCTTGTCCACGACGAAAGGTGTCCGACGATGGCATTCCGGCGGGACGTACCCACTGCGGCGGTCGAGGGTTACGGTCACATGGAGCAGTATTTCCGCGATGTACGCGCCTTCTTCGAGGTGCTCGGCGTGCGGTTCTCCATCCCCGAGTACGGCGTCAGCCTCCGGCCCATCGGCGGTCAGGCGCTGTTCTCCAACGCCAACTCGTACCTGCTCTCCGACGACAGCTCGTACCCGTTCTACCTGTGGCAGCCCACCTGGCTCGGACGCTTCTACGTGGACCCCTCCACCGTTCCGAACGGCGTCGACGCCACCGACTGCCCGATGGGCGAGGCCCGGCTCCTGGCCTTCGTCTGGCCCTGGTTGGGCTTCAACGACGCCTACCTCGGCGACGCGGCGGAGCCCGAGTGTTGGTTCGGCGTCTGTGATCCCTGTCCGGCCGATCCGCAGGAACGGGCCTACGACACCGCGGAGAAGATCTTCCAGTACTTCCGTCTCGAACGGACTCGCGAAAACGAGTTCGACGGTTGGACCACGGGCGGCTTCCGCGGTGCCGCGATGGGCTGTGATCTGACGGGCCATTGGTACCTGCGCCGGGTGCCGCTCTCACAACTCACCAGCTACCACGAGATCGAGACGAACATCGTCGCCCCGCTGGGCACCAAGTTCCACGAGTTGAGCAAGACGGCCCCCAGGACCCGGCCGGCCGAGGCGACGCCGGTCGATCCCCGGCGGGCGCGCAACGGCGATGCCCCGGTGGGGGCCTATTCGACCTGAGCCGTCGCCCCCTTCGGGTGAGCGGTGTGGCGGGCGGCACGCCGACGGGCCGGGCCTACGGGATGCGCCATTCATCGCACCGCACCGACCGCGCATCGCCCGGGAGTCGAATCACCCGGCGGCGGGCGGCGATTCAACCGCTCGGCTTGATGTTCTGGTTGGCGTGGAAGAGGTTTTCCGGGTCGTACCGGTGCTTGATGCCACCGAGTCGGTCGTAGTGCTCGCGGTAGGTGGCCTTCACCCGGTCCTGACTCTCGTCGGCGCCGATGAAGTTGACGTAGGCGCCGCCCATGGAGTGCGGGTGCAGATCCTGCCAGTAGTCCACGCACCACCGTCGAATCGTCTCGGCGTTGGCCGGGTCCGGGTCGACGCCGCCGATCACCCCGGACCACGTGGCGTCCCGGTAGCCCCACGCGCTGTCCGCCGCGTCGACCCGATGTGCGGCCCCGTCGACCGGGTAGAGGTGCATCGTGGACAGCGCGGTGGGCAGGTTCTCCCCGTACTTGGCGTGTACGTCGATCGCCTCGTCCGGGATCGCGTCGAAGAAGTCGCCGCGCCAGTACCACTGCAGACCGGCGGGGATCAGTTCGTCGAACATGGCCTGGAACACGGGGTACGGCATCGGCGCGGTGAAGTGGAACGCCGGCGGGGCAGGTTCGCGCACCGCCGCGACGGCGCCCTCGGCAGCATCCGGATCCCCGGTCCAGCACCACACGACACCGCACATCTTGTGGCCGTGGATCTCCTCGGGGAACGGCGGACCCGGCGGGACCGCCAGCAGCGCGAAGAACCCGCTCAGATCCTCGGGCGCCTGCGGCAGGAATTCGCGGTACCAGCGCAACACGTCGCGGGTCTGCTCGACCGGCCACAGGGTGACCCCGACGACCACGTCCGCCACCGGATGCAGGCGGAAGCGGAACGAGGTGACGACACCGAAGTTGCCGCCACCGCCGCGCAGGGCCCAGAACAGGTCCGGGTGCTCGGACTCGCTGGTGGTGACGAAGCTGCCGTCGGCCAACACCACGTCCGCCGCGATCAGGCTGTCCACCGTCAGGCCGTACTTGCGGGTGAGGTGGCCGTGCCCGCCACCGAGGGTGAGGCCCCCGACGCCGGTGGTGGACATGATTCCGGCGGGTACGCCCAGGCCGAACGCGTGAGTGGCGTGGTCGAGGTCGGCGAGCAGGCTGCCGCCGCCGACCCGGGCCGTCCGGGCGACGGGGTCCACCCGTACCCAGCGCATCGGCGCCAGATCCAGGGTGACCGCGTCGTCGACCAGGCACAGGCCCGCGCCGCTGTGTCCGCCGCCGCGGACCGCGAGTTCGAGGTCGTGTTCGCGGACGAAGTCGACCGCGTCCATCACGTCCCCCGCGTCCGCACACCGCACGATCGCGGCGGGGCGTCGGTCGATCATCGCGTTGTAGATCCGACGAGCCGAGTCGTACGCGGGATCCTGCGGCACCGTGATCGGGCCGCGCAACGCGCCGCGCATGTCTTCGAGGATATTGCCGTCCATGACCATCTCCCTGACGGGACGCGGACCGCAAACCCGCCCGGCCTTCCCACCGGCCGATCCTCGGTAAGCAATCGTGCGCCAACACCCCGCCGCCGTGGCCCGCAGGGTCACCGCACGCCGCGAGGCTCACCATCCAGCCTCTCGCCGAGTACACCAGGGCGCAATTTCGCGCGGGCCGCAGTCCCGGACCGCCGGTCGCCCTACGTCCGACACCGGTTGCCGCACGTCGCCAGACTGCACCAGCGGCGGCGACCGCTCGGGTCGGCGAAGAGCCAGCCGCAGTGCTCGTCGGGGCAGCTCCGGATGGTGAAGCGGCGTGGGTCCGCGAGGAGTTCGGCGGCGCTGCGGGCGGTGGCGTACAGCGGTGCGCGCAGGCCGGCCTCATCGGACAGCCGCCACCGGCCCAGGCCGTCCTCGCCCCGGGCGAACACCGCCGAGCCGGCCGCCTCGCGGGCGACGGCGGCCACCGCGTCGAAGGCGCGCGCGTCGTGCGGGTCGGTCAGGCAGGCGTACAGGTCGCGGCGGAACACCCGCGCCCGCGCGAGCGCCTCGGCGGCCCGGTCGGGACGCTCGCGGGCCCGTCGGCGCAGTGCGCGCACCAGCCGGTCGTCCAGCAGGTCCAGGTGGCCCGCCCAGACCGCGAGGGTTTCGTACCGGCGCAGCCAGTCCGCGCCCGCCTGCCCGACGCGGCCCCAGCCGGCGTACGTGTTGCAGAACTCCAGCGCCGGGTGTCCACCGGTGTTCCACGGCAACCACTCCTCGCCGACCCGCACCGCGTAGACGGGCGCCGACGGCCGGTCCAGCCGGGGGTCGGCGCGCAGGACCCGATCGTGCAGCGTGGCCAGTTCCGGTCCCGGGTCGATGCCCAGCTCGGCCACCAACAGCTTGCGGGTGTGCCGGTACACCTCCAGCGCCTCGGCCCGACGCCCGGCGCGATACAGCGCGGTCATCCGCGCCCCGACCAGCCGCTCCCGAGTCGCGAACTCGTCCACCACCGGCGCCAGATCGGCCAGCACCCGGTCGTGCAGGCCCATCGCCAACCGGGCCTCGGCCCGCTGTTCCAACGCGGCCAGTCGAAGCTCGGCGTACCGGCCGCCGAGCCGACCCCGCAGCGGATCGTCGATCACGTCGGCCAGCAGCGGACCGCGCCACAACGACAACGCACGGTCGAGCAGGCGCACCCGCTCGTCGGGATCCCCGGCCGCCGACGCCTGCTCGATCAGGTCGACGAACTCCCACGCGTCCACCGCGTGCCCGTCGGGGTCGATCGTGTAGCCGTCGTGCCGGGTGTGCACGAACAGCCCGTACGGTCCGAGCCGCGCGCGCAGCCGGGCGATGTAGGTGTGCACGGTGCCCCGCGCCCCGGCGGGCGGCGCGCCGTGCCACAGCAGGTCGATCAGCCGCGCGGTGCCCACCACCCGGCCCGCGCCCAGCAGCAGAACGGCCAGCAGGCACCGCTCCTGGCGCCGACTGCCGACCGCGACCTCGGCTCCCTCGTGGCACGCCTGGAAGGGCCCCAGCAACCGAAACTCCATGGCTGCCACCTTCCCGCACCGCGTGGTGAGAATGCGGTCAGCCGCCGGCGCGAAGCTGGACCCGGGCCTTCGCCGGCTGTCCGTCCGCCACCTCTCCCGGGAGCAACCATGCACCGAACTCTCCTCGCCGTACCGGTACTTGCCGCCACCCTCGTGGCCGCGGCACCCGCCTCCGCGGCGCCGGAGTCCTCCCCCGTCCCCGTGGCAGGCCGCTGGGAGCCCGCGCCGCCGACGCCACCGTTCGACTATCCGGCCGGTGCGCGCTGTGATTTCCCCGTGCACGCCGAAACCGTGCTGGACGAGGTGGTGCAACAGGTGCTCGAAAGCAATCCCGACGGCAGCCACAAGTGGGTCGCGTACAAGGGGCCGCTGATCGTGCGGGTCACCAACACCGCGACCGGTGCGAGCCTGGACGTGGACGCGGGCGGCAGCGCGGTGGTCCGGACCCGCCCCGACGGTTCCCAATCGTGGTTCGTGCTGGGCCCCGTCCTGACCACGTTCCGGGAGAACGGCGGCACGCTGCCACGCGGTCTGTACCGACTCGACGGGGCCTACACCCTCGACATCGACGCGAACCGCGACAAGCAGCTGACCATGCTGCACGGCACCGCCGAGAACCTGTGCCCACGCCTCGACCGCGCCGCCGGGGCGTCGTGACGAACCGAGGCGCTCCGGGCCTGCACCCGGGCCCGTCCCCGGCCTGAGGGCTCCCGGGCCGGGGGAGGTCGGATCGGGGGCTCCCGGCCCGGGCGATGCCGGCGCAAAACCGCCGGCCCGATCGGCGGGCGGATGATGAAGTGGGGCCATGACCAGCCTCCACGACACCGCCCTGACCTTCCGGGCGCTGCACACCGGTGCCGCGCCCCTCGCCCTCGCCAACGTCTGGGACGCGGCGGGCGCCCGACTCGTCGCCGACGCCGGAGCGAGCGCGGTGGCCACCACCAGCGCCGGGGTCGCCTGGGGCCTGGGCGCGGCCGACGGCGATCGGCTGGGCCGCGAGCGGGCCCTCGAACTCGTCGCCCGGGTGGTGGCCGCGGTCGACGTCCCGGTCACCGCGGACATCGAGAGCGGCTTCGGCGAGGACCCGGAGGGGGTCGCCGAGACCATTCGCGGCGTGCTGGCCGCCGGCGCCGTGGGCGTCAACCTGGAGGACGCCCTGCACGCCGGTCCGGTGCCGTTGCGGGCGGTCGCCGACCAGGTCGAGCGGATCGCCGCGGCGCGGGCCGCCGCGGACAGCGCGGGCGTCGCGCTGTTCGTCAACGCCCGGGTGGACACCTACCTGCGCGGCGCCGGCGGCCCCGCCGACCGGCTGCGCGAAACCCTCGACCGGGCGACCGCCTACCTCGCGGCCGGCGCCGACGGCATCTTCGTCCCCGGCGTCACCGACCCGACCACCGTGGCCACCCTCGTCGAGGCCCTGCCCGCCCCGCTGAACGTACTGGTCGGCCCCGGCGCCCCCACCGTCGCCGAACTCGGCAAGCTCGGCGTGGCCCGGGTCAGCCTCGGCTCGGCCATCGCCGAGGCGGCCTACGCCGTGGTCCGCCGCTCGGCCCGGGAACTGTTCGAGACCGGCACATACACCGCGCTCACCGACTCGATCCCCTACGGCGACCTGAACGCCCTCCTGGCCCGCTGACCCACCCGCACACCGCCGGCGCCCCCACCCACCCGGGCCGGGCGCCGGCGGGGAGCTACCCGAAAGCCAACGTGTCCGTGCCCGCCGGGCGGCGCAGCACGGTCAGCCGATCGGCCAGGTCGCTGCCCGGCGGCGGGGTGTACAACACCACGCGCCGGTTGTCCTCGGGGGTGATCAACACCTGGCAGTCCACCTCCACCAGGCCCAACACCGCGTGCCGGACCCGCATCCGGCTGTGCCGACGAACCGCGACCTCGTGCCGGTCCCACAGCTCGGCGAACTCCTCGCTGGCCTCGCGCAACCGGGTCACCAGGCGCCGCACCACCGGATCGTCCGGGCGATGCGCCGCGGCGGCGCGCAGGTCGGCGACGTGCAGCCGGCTGTGGTAGTCGTGCTCCTCGACCGGATACGCGGCACGCGGGCCGGTGTCGCCGAACCAGCGCCACACCACGTTGCGACCGTGCTCGGAGACCGTGCACACCCCGCCCAACAGCGCCTGCGCCATCGCGTTCTGCGCGAGCACGTCACCGAGGTCGTCGAGCACCTGGGCCGGCGTCGCCGCCAACTGGTCGAGCAGGTGCAGCAGCGCGGGCGCCACCTCGTCCCCGGCGATCCGCACCGCGGGCGGTCGGTGGCCGGCCAGCAGGTGAAGGTGATCGCGTTCGTCGTCGCTCAGCCGCAACGCCCGCGCCAGCGCGCCGAGCATCTGGGTCGAGGGCTGCGGACCGCGGGCCTGTTCCAGGCGGATGTAGTAATCGGCGGACATGCCCGCGAGGCGGGCCACCTCCTCGCGGCGCAGGCCCGGCGTACGGCGCCGGGAACCGGCGGGCAGGCCCGCGTCCTGCGGAGACACCCGGGCCCGGGAGCGGCGCAGGAAGTCGGCGAGTTCACCGCGAGCGATCGTCATATCGGTCATCGTGCCGCATCGCCCCGGTTGCCAACCTGGGACCGGCGATCCCAGGGTCGGCGAGGCTCTCCCGGCCCGATCCGCGCGACGGCAGAGTTCCGGATGTCGGGTCGTTCGGCTCGACACCACCCCACTCGAAGCACCGGACCTGCGGATTCGCGGTCCGGGCCGCCCGAGCCGGTCCACCGGGAGCACCCCATGCCCATCGTCGAGGTCGCCGACGCCCAGGTCCACTACACCCTCTCCGGCACCGGGTCCGGCCCCGCGCTGCTGCTCGTGCACGGCACCGGATCCGTGGGCGCGCCGGTGAACTGGGGGGCCACCGTCCCGCTGTTCGATCACGAGCGGGTGGTGATCACCCCCGATCTGTCCGGGACCGACGCCACCCCCGACGCCGGCGGCGCGCTCACCGTCGAGATCCTGGCGGGCCAGGTGATCGCGGTGATCGAGGACGCCGGCACGGGAGCGGTCGACCTGCTCGGCTTCTCGATGGGTTCGACCGTGGTCGCGGCCGTCGCCGCGCTGCGCCCGGACCTGGTCCGCCGGCTGATCCTGGTCGCCGGGTGGGCGCACGTGGACAGCGACGAATACCTGCGCAACCTGTTCACCGTGTGGCGGCGGCTGGGACGCACCGACGCCGAGTCGTTCTCCCGGAACGTGACGATGACCGGCTTCAGCCGAGGCTTCCTGAACTCGATCGGTCGCGACGCGGTGGAGGCGATGCTGGCGAACATGCCGCCCACGCCGGGCACCCTGCGGCACGTGGACTACAACCTCACCGCCGACCTGCGCCCGCTGCTGCCCGCGATCGAGGCCCGCACGCTGGTCGTCGGCTGCACTCGGGACGCCACCATCCCGGTCGAGCACAGCCGCGCGCTGCACGAGGCGATCGCCGACAGCACGTACGCGGAGATCGACTCCGGACACGTGGTGATGTTCGAGAAGCAGGAGGAGTTCGTCGAGACGGTACGCGAGTTCCTCGTCGCCGGCTGAACCACGTGCCCCGGAAGCCCCCGATGCACTCCCCCTCGTCCCGCCGCCGACCGATCGCGGGAAATCCCGCTGACCCGGCACCCCGCCCCGGCCCACAATGTGGATTCGGCGAGCGGGGTGGGGGCCGGCGCGGTGGCCGGCGGTGTCCCGGGCCGGCCGAACCGCTGTCGGTCGGCACTGGGATCATCGAACGACACCGAGGGGAGGTGACGGACGTGGCGTACGGCGAACGTGCCCCGCAGGCGCCGATCGTGAGTCTGACCGACCGTCGGGCGCTGGAGGCATGGCGGCCGGCCGACGACGAGGTGATCGCGCGGGCCCGCAAACTCAAGGAAGAGGCGCTGCTCGACTTCGGCATGGAACTGTCGGTCATCGCCTCGTGGTTGTACACCAAGTGCCACCACCACATCCCGACCACCGCGATCGACACTGCGGCCGTGATGGCCTCCGGCGACGGCACCTGTCTGCTCCTGTACAACCCGCAGTTCTTCTGCGATCTGGGCCTGGACGGCGTGAAGTTCGTGCTCTTCCACGAGGCCCGGCACCTGATCCAACGACACCTGTTCGCCGAGTCCGAGCTGCGCGCCGACCCGGTGTTCACGCTCGCGGCCGAGGTGACCATCAACCACGTCGCGATGGCCCGGCTGGGCCGCAGCAAACTGCCGATCCTGCGCCGACTCGACCCGGACACCGGCGCCCTGATCGAGGACCCCACCGGCATCGACCCGAGGAGGGTCCACCGCGACTACGTCCAGGACCTCACCGACCAGGGCCTGGCCGCACTGTCCTACGACGACTTCGTGGACACCGACTCGACCGTCTACGCCGAGCTCAAGCGCATGAAGAACCCGCCGGTGCCGCCCCCGCTGTGCGTGCACGTGCTGCTGGGCGAGGGCACCGGCCACAACGACGGCATGGACGGCGAGACCGTCGGCCGGGTGGCCTCCGAGGTGCTGCGCAGCGTGCTGCTCGCCGCCCGCCGCGGCGAACGGCTGGCCCGACAGGAGTTGCTCGACCTGCTCGCCCGCACCGACGGCGCCACCGACCGCACCTCCAAGTTGTGGGGCGACCTGGGCGCCGGCTTCCTGCGCGGCGAGACCCAGCGCACCCGCCGGGTCGAGTGGTGGCAGCAGTGGCTGGTGGACGTGCTCGCGTCCAAGCTGCGCGAGGGCGAACGCCTGGTCTATCCGAAGAAACGCGGGGCGCTGCTGGCCGCGCTGGGCCACGACCCGATGCTCGCCCGACGCGGACTCGAACGCACCAAGGTCGTGGTGATCGCCTACGACACCTCCGGCTCGATGCCCGACCAGGTGGTGAGCTGGCTGACCGAGTTGGTCGGCAAGGCCGACGGCGTCGAGACGCACTGGCTCAGCTTCGACGGCACCGTGATGCCGTTCAAGCCGGGCGAACGGGTGCTGGGCGGCGGCGGCACCAACTTCCAGAACGTGGCCGACTACGTCGAGGGACGACTGGAGATCGAGGGGTCGGGCCGCTTCGACGAATCGGTCGACGCGGTGGTGATGCTCACCGACGGCTACGCGCCGCCGATCACTCCGGCCGACCCGGACAAATGGATCTGGCTGATCACCGAGGGCGGAGACGACTGGCCGGAGCGGCACCACCCGTCGATGGACTGTCACCGCGTCCTCACCGGCGACCACTGATCGGGGCCGGTCATGCCGACGCGCCTCGCCGAAGAGCCCTCCGCAGCACGCCGTGCGCAGCACCCGGAAGGAACCATGACGATCACCGCTGACCCCACGCGCGCCGGCCGCCCCGCGTCCGAGCCCAAGTGGAAGGCCACCGCCACCTACCCCGAACGTCCCAAGGGCTGGAAGGGCGTGTCCAAGCTGGAGGAGTTCATCGACGCGATGATCGACCTCGGCCAGACCGGCCAGATCTTCGGCGAGCACGGCATCGGCAAGACGGCGACCTTCTTCAGCCACATCCCCGACCGGCACGACGACACGATCCTGGTCTTCGTACCCGCCGCCAACCTCACTCCCGACGACCTACTGATCAACGCACCCGTCCGGGACGAACGCACCGGCGAACTCGTGCTGCGCCAGCTCATCATGCGTCAACTGCGGCCCGGCAAACGGTTCGTGCTGCTGATCGACGACGCGCTGCAGGCGGGCGAGACGATCCAGTCTCAGCTCATGCAGGTCGCCTGCAACTGGACGCTGGGCGAACACGATCTGCGCGAACTGGGCTGTGTGGGCGTCTTCCTCACCGACAACGAGTCGCTGTCCGAGACCGCGACCCGGCGCACCGACCTGGCCATCCTGGACCGGATGGTCACCGTCAAGATCACCGCGACCGACACCGCGTGGCGGTACAAGCTCGCCGAGCGCTTCGCCGGCACCGACCTGACCCCGATCTTCCAGGTCTGGACGAGCCTGTCCCCGGCACTGCGCCAACTGGTGTCCCCGCGCACCCTGGAGCACGTGATCGACTGCGCGCTGGCCGGCTTCCCGCTGGTGTGGGGACTGCCGTTGGTCAACGGCGAGCGCCTGGCGCTGACCGAGACCAAGAAGGACGGCTCCCCCGGCCCGGACCGCACCGACGAGGTGCTCGACCGGATCGCCGCGGGCCTGAACGTGCGCAACCCCGACCAGACGCCGGACTCGGTGCGCCGGATCGTCCGCGAGGCGATCCGGCGCCGCTGGTCGGTGCTGATCCAGGGCCCGCCCGGCTGCGGCAAGACCGAGGTGGTGCGGGACGTGGTGCGCGGCGAACTCGGTCGTGAGCCGCTCTACTTCTCGCTGCCGGTGACCAACGTCGAGGACCTGTGCGCACCGGTGCCCACGCCGGACGGTTCGCTGGAGAACCTGCTCGCCGCCAAGTTCACCGATCCCGGCGCCAAGGTGATCGTGTGGGACGAGTACAACCGGCCCAAGGACAAGTCGACCTTCGCCAAACTGATGGAGGTCACCCAGGAGTGGTCCATCGCGGGCCGCCCGATTCCCGGCCTGCGCGCGCAGATCGCCCTGCAGAACCCGCCGTACCACCTCGGCCGCAAGATGCTCGTCTCGCGCAACAACATCGCGCAGGCGACCCGCTTCACCGCGTCGCTGACCATCCGCCCCGAGGACATCCCCGCCAACGAGTGGTTGATCAGCACCTACGGCCCGGTCGCCGAGACGGTGCTGGAGTGGTGGAAGAACGACATCGACGACGAGGGCCGCGACTGGATCACCAAGCGCACCCTGGAGCGGCTGATCAAGCTGCACAAGCGCGAACTGCCGCTGGAGATGGCGAAGGTCTACCTCGGCGACGGCGAGTACGCACCGGTGCCGCTGAACGCGCTCGAGGCCCGATTCGCGGAGAACCCGGCCACCGGGCTGGGCGACATCTCGGCCAATCTGGCCGAGTGGGTGCGCCGACTGGAGGCCGCCAACGAGGAGTCCGGCGAGGGCACCGACGACACCGACATCGTGCACCAGGTGCTGGCCAACGCCGAGTTGTCGCAGTTGCGCGAACATCTGGACACCGTGGCGCAGTTGCTGGCCGGCCTGCCGCCGAAGCTGCGTTCGAGCTACCTGGTCGGCCAGTCCGCGGACAAACAGCGCTTCTGGATCGAGGCGTTCGCGAAGATGCCGAGGAAGTAGGCCGAGGATCCGGGTTGTCCGGCCGGCGCCGAGGAACCGGTCCCGGCCCCGTGGCCGAAGGCGTCGGCCCCGCCCGTCAGCGTTTGCGGCGGGCGGTGCCGAACAGACTGCGGGTGATCTCCCGGCCGATCTGGGTGCCCATCGAGCGCAGCACGGATTTGACCGCCGAGTTGCCCATCACCTGGCCGACCACGTCCGACTTCGGCTTGTCCGCGCGCCCGCGCCCGGCCGCCGGTTCGGGCGCGGGCGCCGCGTCCGGCTCGGCGGGCGGCGCCTGCGCGGCCGTCAGCTTCTCGAACGCCGACTCGCGATCGACGGCCGTGCCGTACTTGGCGAACAGCGGCGACCCGGCCACCGCCGCCGACATCGTCTCCGCCGGGATCGGCGCCATCAGCGACACCGGTGCCCGCAGCCGGGTCCAGGCCACCGGCGTCGGGGCGCCGCTCTCGCCGAGCACGGTGACCACCGCCTCGCCGGTGCCCGCCCGGGTGAGCACCTGGTCCAGGTCGTAGGCCGAACGCGGGAACGTGGACACGGTGGCCTTGAGCGCCTTGGCGTCCTCGGGGGTGAACGCACGCAGCGCGTGCTGCACCCGATTGCCCAACTGGGACAACACGTCGCCCGGCACGTCCCGCGGCGTTTGGGTGACGAAGAAGATTCCGACCCCCTTGGACCGGATCAACCGCACCGTCTGGGTGATCGCGGTCAGGAACGCCTTGGAGGCACCGGTGAACAGCAGGTGCGCCTCGTCGAAGAAGAACACCAGACGTGGCCGATCCGGATCGCCCACCTCCGGCAGGTCGTGGAAGAGATCGGCGAGCAGCCACATCAGGAAGGTGGAGAACAACTGCGGCTTGTCCTGCACCGCGGCGAGTTCGAGCACCGAGACCACACCGCGCCCGTCGGAGGTGGTGCGCAGCAGATCGGCGGTGTCGAAGTCCGGTTCGCCGAAGAAGGCCCCGCCGCCGTTGTTCTCCAGCGTGATCAGCGCGCGCAGGATCACCCCGACGGTGGCCGTGGACAGGCCGCCGATGCGCTTGAGTTCGGCCTTGCCCTGATCGTCGGTCAGGAACTGGATCACCGCGCGCAGGTCCTTGAGGTCGACCAGTTCCAGCCCGCGCTCGTCGGCGAAGTGGAAGATCAGGCCGAGCGAGGACTCCTGCGTCTCGTTCAGATCCAGCACCTTGGCCAGCAGGGTCGGCCCGAAGTCGGTGATCGTGGCCCGGATCGGCACGCCCGGGCCGATCCCGCCGAGCGCGTGGAACT
The DNA here is from genome assembly GCF_042754445.1 of Embleya sp. NPDC059213. Taxonomy (NCBI): domain Bacteria; kingdom Bacillati; phylum Actinomycetota; class Actinomycetes; order Kitasatosporales; family Streptomycetaceae; genus Embleya; species Embleya sp. NPDC059213. The sequence goes on along the minus strand of NZ_JBHZAV010000030.1, from coordinate 11,678 downwards.
CGACCGGGCAGCCGACCGGTTGCCAGTCCTGGCCGACCTCGGCCGCCCGCCCGGTCACCCGGTCGCCGGGCGTCCCCGGGGCAAAGATGCCGGACAGGTCGCCCTTGACGTCGGCGAGGAAGACCGGCACACCCTGCGCGGACAACTGCTCCGCGATCAGTTGCAGCGTCTTGGTCTTGCCGGTGCCGGTCGCGCCCGCGACCAGGCCGTGCCGATTGAGTACCGCGAGCGGGACACGCACCCGCGCCTGGGGATGCGCGGTGCCCTCGACCACGGCCGCGCCCAGTTCCAGCGCGGGTCCGGTGAAGGCGTATCCGGCCGTGATGGCCGCGATCGTGTCGTCCTGCTCGCTCATGCGCTCCTCCGCTCGCCGAGATGCGGAAGACGAATACACCGATAGGACGAGAAATATCCCGATTGCCCCGGCGGATCGGCCATCCGAGCCGGCCTGATCCGCACCCTCGCTCCCTCGCATCGGCGCCGGGTGGGGGTTAGGCGACCGTGATCCCGGTAGGCTGAGCCTGTGATCTTCAAGCGGATCGGTGACGGCAAACCGTACCCGGACCACGGGAGGTCGGGTGCCCGGCAATGGGCCGACATCGCCCCGCGGCCCGTGCGTCTGGACCAACTCATCACGACGAAGCGGCAACTCGACCTCGACACGCTGCTCGCCGAGGACTCGACCTTCTACGGCGACCTCTTCGCGCACGTCGTGAAATGGCAGGGTGACCTCTATTTGGAGGACGGCCTGCATCGCGCGGTCCGGGCCGCGCTGCAACAGCGCCAGGTGTTGCACGCGCGCGTGCTCGAACTCGGCTGAGCACGCAACCCCGGCGGCCCGATCAGGTGGTCGTCTCGCGTACGGCCGTGCCCGGATACGCAAGGTGCCACGTCGGCGCTAACCTCGACTTCATGGCGACCGGGATCACGGCCATGCCGTGCAGGAGGAGGACGGGGGCGCACCGATGAGCATGCTCACTCCCCGCGGCATGGGAGGCCAGTACAAGATCACTGGCAAGCTGTATCCGCGGATGACGCGGCGCAGGCGACGCATGCCCGTGGTCATCGCGATCGTGGTCGGCCTGGTGGTGCTGGCCACCGCCGGTTGGGGCGTGTACCACTTCACGTCCGACGACAGCGGCGACAAGGCCGCCGCGTGCGCCTCGCCGACGGCCTCGACCCCGGCGGCCGCCCCGCCTGCGGCGTTGCCCGAGCCCAAGACGATCACGGTGAACGTCTACAACGCGACCAAGCGCGCCGGCCTGGCCAAGACCGTCTCCGAGGCGCTCAAGGCGCGCGGCTTCGTGATCGGCAAGGTGACCAACGATCCGCTGAACCAGCCGGTCGCGGCCACCGCCGAGATCCGGCACGGCTTCCCCGGCACCACCCCGGCGAAGGTGGTCGCGGCCCAGGTGGCGGCGAGCACCGTCAAGGAGGACCAGCGCACGGACGGCTCGGTCGACCTGGTGATCGGCGACGGCTGGACCGACCTGGCCGCGCCGGAGCAGGTCGCCGCGATCCTGTCCCCGCCGCCTCCGCCGGCCCCGAGCCGCCCGCCGGGCTGCTGACCCGCCGAACGCGACCCATCCGCTGCCGCCTCCGCATCCCGCGCAGGCGGCAGCGGCACGTCGGGCGGGCCACACCCCGCCCCACCCCCGCCGGTCAGCCGTTGCCGGGTTTGCCGAACTCCTCGACCAGCACGGGATACTGCTCCGCGCCGTGTCCGGCGGCGATCGAGCGGTCGGCCATCGCCTTGATCAACCTGGGCAGTTCGGCGTTGACCCCGAGCGCCTCGCTCTCCTCGATCAGGTGGGCCATCGCCCGCGCGTCGGTCTCCAGGGCCGACACCTCGGCCGGGAACGACCCGCGGTCGATCTGCTCGGCGTACCCGGGCAACCATTCGGCCACCCCGGCGGCGATCTGCCGGGCGAACGAGGCATAGGTCGCGGCGTCCACCCCGGCCGTGCGGACCATGGCCGTGCCCTGGAGCCAGGCGTTCAGCACACTCCACATCATGGCCAGGCCGGCCACGTCGTACAGGGCCGCCAGCCCGTGGTCCGCCCCGAGGTGACTGACCGTGCCCAGCGCCTCCAGCGTCGAGCGATTCGCCGCGAAGTCCGCCTCCGGCCCGCTGTGCAAAATCACCGCGTCGGCGGTCCCGATCCCCGACGGGATGGCCATGATCGCGCCGTCCAGGTAACGCGCGCCACGCTGCTCGGCCCATCGGGCGGCCTCCCGGGCCTGGGCCGAGTCGCCCGACGTGAGGTTGATCAACATCTTGCCGTCCAGCTCGGCGGCGCTCCCGTCGAGCAGCTCGTACACGGCCCGGTAGTCGGTGAGGCAGACGATCACCAGCGGCCCCGCCGCGAGTGCGGCGCCCACCGTCGGCGCCGACCGGGCGCCCTCGGCCACCAGGGTGTCGGCCTTGGCGGCCGTGCGATTCCACACGGTGGTGGGATGGCCGGCCCTCAGGAACGCCCCGGCCAGGGCCCGGCCCATCAGTCCGAGTCCGATGACGGTCACAGGGGTGCTGCTTTCGTTGTTCATGGCAGCATCGTCAACGTTGATACCGGTATGAAGGTCAAGTGAGGTTTCGATGCGGATCGGGGAACTGAGCCACCGAACGGGCGTCCACGCCCACCAGTTGCGCTACTACGAGGCCCAGGGCCTGCTGGAGGCGGACCGCCGCGCGAACGGCTACCGCGAGTACCACGAGACCGCGGTGCTGCGGGTGAAACAGATCCGCCACCTGCTCGGCGCCGGCCTGTCCTCCGAGGACATCGCGTACCTGCTGCCCTGCGCGGTCGGCGAGGCCCCCGAACTACCCGGGTGCCTCGAACTGCTGACCGCGATGCGCTCCCGGCTGCGGCGCCTGGACGACCAGATGCAGCGCCTCGCCCAATCCCGCGACGCCCTCACCGCCTACATCGCCGCCGCCGAACAATCCGGCGCCGACCACTACCCACCCTTCGACGAGGCCACCCCCAGCCCATCCCCGCCTGACCCCGCACCCCACCCCGAAAACGACGAAGGACCCGACCACGTGCGGTCGGGTCCTTCGTATGTCCTGCTCAAGAGCGGTAGCGGTGGGATTTGAACCCACGGATAGCTTGCACCATCACACGCTTTCGAGGCGTGCTCCTTAGGCCACTCGGACACGCTACCGAGAGAGAGCTTACCGGATGCCGGGGTGTGCTTCGTAACCGGATTCCGGGGAGCGGGCGTGGGTGAAGAAGTCGTGCAGGACGGCGGTGCACTCCGTTGCCGCGACGCCGCCGACCACCTCGGGGCGGTGGTTGAGGCCGCGGTCGCGCAGGATGTCCCACAGCGAGCCGGCGGCGCCGGCCTTGGGGTCCCAGGCGCCGAAGACCACCCGGTCGACCCGGGCCAGCACGATGGCGCCCGCGCACATCGTGCAGGGCTCCAGGGTGACCACCAGGGTGCAGCCGGACAGGCGCCACTCCCCGACGGCCTTGGCGGCCTCGCGCAGGGCGAGGATCTCCGCGTGGGCCGTCGGGTCGCCGTGCGCCTCGCGTTCGTTGCGGCCGCGGCCGAGCACCGCGCCGTCCGGGCCGAGCACCACGCACCCCACCGGCACATCCCCGGTGTCGACCGCCAAGGCCGCCTCGGCCAAGGCCAGCCGCATGGCCGGCTCGTACCGGCGCAACGCCGGGTCGAACCGGGGCTCGGGCACCGGCGGGGGCATCGGGCTCAGCGGACCGTCTCCAACTCGTCCGCGCAGCCCAGGCGTTCGGCTATCACCGCGATGGCGTCCGCCGGCAGACCCGCCTCGCCCGCGAGGTCGGCGAGCAGTTGAGCCGACACCCCCAGGTCGACCAGCACCGTCTCGTCGCCGGCCGGGCCGGTCGGCAGCACGGCCTCGTCGTCCTCCTCCAGGCCGTCCAGCACGTCGGCCGTCAGCAACGCGTCCGCGTAGGCGCTGCGGGAGACCGCGGCCACGTCGGAGACGTAGATGCGCGGGTCCTCCTCACCGTCCACCCGGACGACCGCGAACCAGGTGTCCTCCTGTTCGACGAACAAGAGCACCGGCTCGTCGTCCACCGCCGCCGACCGTGCCAGCGCGGTCATCCCCGCCGAGTCCTCGACATCGTCGAGGTCGGCTTCACGGGCCTCCCACTGCTCGTCTGTACGTACGAGCACTGCGGCGAAGTACGCCACGGGACTCTCCAAGATCGTTCGCTTCGGCGTTGTCCCTCGCATCGTGGCAGATACCGGACCACGACGACGGGAATTGGCGCACGTTGACGAACAAGGTCACCGAGACGATCAAGGATCGGTCGAATTCAGTAACGGAACGTACGCATCCGCATCATCTGCCGTAGCCGCTCATTGCGTACGCGGCGGGGTTGGATGCGGGCCCGCAACTCGCGGGCCTCGGCCAGTTCGCGCAGGAAAAGGGTGCGCCGGCGTCGGCGCGCCGCCTCCTCCTCGCGGCGCTCGGCCGCCGTCGTCCGAGGTTCCCGACTCTCCATCACCATGCCCCTGGGCTCGAAAGGCCGCCGAAACCGACGTGGCAGTAGTTCCCGGGACACGCCGGCTCAGTCATCACACCGGTCGGATGACACCGGATGTGTGTTCGCAAATCGGTGTAACAATCTCAATTCGCCCGACATTCCCGCAAACGCGCGAGTCGCGCCGGTCGAACGACCGGCGAATGCCGCCGAACACGCCTCGAACCCGACAACCCGGCAGGGTCGCCGCCAGGTCAAACGGCTAATGTCGCAACATGCGGATTCATGTCGTCGACCATCCTCTGGTGGCCCACAAGCTCTCCACCCTGCGCGACCGGCGCACCGACTCGCCGACCTTCCGGAGGCTCGCCGACGAACTGGTCACGCTGCTCGCCTACGAGGCGACCCGAGGCGTACGCGTCGACCCGGTGGCGATCAGCACCCCGGTCAGCGAGACCACCGGCGTCAAGCTCTCCTACCCGCGTCCCCTCGTGGTGCCGATCCTGCGGGCCGGGCTGGGCATGCTCGACGGCATGGTGCGGCTGCTGCCCACGGCCGAGGTCGGCTTCCTGGGCATGATCCGCAACGAGGACACCCTGGAACCGTCGACCTACGCGACCCGGATGCCGGACGACCTCAGCGGCCGGCAGGCGTACGTCCTGGACCCGATGCTCGCCACCGGCGGCACCCTGATCGCGGCCACCAAGCTGCTGCTGGACCGCGGCGCGCACGACGTGACCGCGATCTGCCTGCTCGCCGCCCCCGAGGGGGTCAAGGTGATGCAGGAGGCGTTCCAGGACACCGAGGCCACCGTCACCGTGGTGACCGCCTCGATCGACGAGCGGCTCAACGAGCACGGCTACATCGTCCCGGGCCTGGGCGACGCCGGCGACCGGCTGTACGGCACCGCCGGCTAGGCGGCGCCCGGGCGGTCCACCCGACGCGGCGCCCACCTGCGGATACGCCGTCCGGGGGCGGATCGCGGCCGCGGGTCCCGGACGGGACCAAGGCCCTGCCACGTCAGGCCGAACGCCGGATGCGCGGCGACACACCTCGGCGCATGCTGGAAGTGTGCCGGGGGCTGGGCAGGAGCCCCGCAGGCACCCCGGGACTGTTTGCCGATGCTGCGAAGGTACGACCCACCTTTGCTCCGGCGGGGGTCCCACAGGGGAGAGTGAGTGGCCGGTCCCCCCGCGGCCGCTCCCTCTCCCCTATTGTTTCTCCCCGATACCTCATTCGGGGAGGCGGGGAGATGCAGGCGCAGACCAAAAGGATCCTGACGCTGCTCCTGATCGTTTTCGTCATCTACACGATCATCGCCACGCCGGAAAAGGCCTCCGACCTGGTCGCGCAGTGGTTCCAGGCGATGTCGTCCGCCGCCAAGTGGTGCGGCGATCAGATCAGCGGCTGGACGAGCTGAGGCGGGCACGTCGAGAGGTGGGGGCGGGACCGGTCACCGGCTCCACCGTCGACCCACACGCGATACGCAAGTACCTGCTGCCCACCGAGACCTGCGCGATAGCGGTGCGCCGGCACTGGGCCATCATCATGCGCCCGTTGGCCACCACCGCACTCGGACTGGCCTTCCTGCTCGTGCTGTTGTGGTACTTCCCGGCCGAGAACCTGGCGGTGCGCTACGGCGTGTGGCCGATCGGGGCGGGGCTCCTGCTGTGGTGCACGGGACACGTACTCACCTGGCGCAACGACTACTTCATCGTGACGGACAAGCGGATCATCCTGGCCACCGGGCTGATCGCCAAGCGGGTCAACATGATGCCGCTGACCCAGGTGACCGACATGAGCTATCGGCGCACCCCGGGCGGCCGAATACTCGGGCACGGGACGTTCGTGATGGAGTCCGCGGGGCAGGATCAACCGCTCAAGGAGGTCGGCTTCGTCCCCCGACCCGACGCCGTCTACCTCAAAGTGTGCGATCAACTGTTCGGTCCCGACGTCGACTAATCGGCACGACTGGCGAGTAACACGAAACGGATGGCAAAACCTCAAATTTTCTTTGCGGTGATTTACGGCTTTCGTACTGTCGACATGCCGCTAGATACACCCGCATCACCTGACAAATCGGGGATGTCGCAAGGGGTTTGGGGCGGTGACCCGCGCCGGTAAGGGGGTACCGAACGACGGCTGCCGTTCCACCATGGCCGGCAGCGGCCAGGTTCCGCTCCAGGACCGACGAGGAGGTGGGCTCTCCAGTGCTGCTGCGAGATGCTTCCCACGAGGGCACGGCCGGCTCGATCGCCGACCGGGCCGCGCCCGCGCGCCTTCCCCGTACCGGCATCCCCCGCGTCCGCGCGGTCAGGGGTTCCGGCACCGACACCCCCCAGGACACGCGCACGCTGTCCCGAACCCTCCTGCTCCGCCTCACCGATGTCGTCGAGGGATCGCCCGAGCACGCCTACGTGCGCAGCACCCTGGTCGAGCTGAACCTGCCCCTGGTGCGCTTCGCGGCCAACCGCTTCCGCAGTCGCACGGACCAGTACGAGGACGTGCTCCAGGTGGGCACGATCGGACTGATCAAGGCGATAGACCGCTTCGACCCGCATCGCGGCGTCGAGTTCCCCACCTACGCGGTGCCGACCATCATCGGCGAGATCAAGCGCTTCTTCCGGGACACCTCGTGGAGCGTGCGGGTGCCCCGCCGACTCCAGGAACTGCGCCTGGCGCTGGCCGAGGCCACCGAGCAGTTCAACCACAAGTACGACCGCGCCCCGACGGTGGTCGAACTCGCCAAGCACCTGAACCTCACGGTCGAGGAGATCCTCGAGGGTATGGAGGCGGCCAACGCCTACTCGCCCGCGTCGCTGGACGCACACGACCTCGACGACGATCGCGACAACGCGCTGATCGCCCGGCTGGGACAGGAGGACGAGGCACTCGACGGCGTCGAATACCGCGAGGCGCTGCGTCCGTTGCTGGCCCGGATGAGTCCGCGCGACCGGCAGATCATCATGCTGCGCTTCTTCGGCAACATGACGCAGTCGCAGATCGGCGAGCGGCTGGGGATCTCGCAGATGCACGTGTCCCGCCTGCTCGCCCGCGCGCTGGCACGCCTGCGCGCCGATCTGTCCGCCTGAGCGGCCGGACCTCGACCGCGGCCCGGCAAGGCCCCTGACTGATCGTCAGAGCCCTTGCCGGGGCGGCCGGTCGAACCCGTCCCGGCGGACGACCACCGGCGACTGCCGGCTCAGAAGGTGAGTAGCTGTGCCCGGAGCTTGAGTTCGGTGATCGGGTCGATGTTCAAACCCGTGCGCAGGTACGCGTCGAACGAGCCGTACTTCTTCTGCACCTGCGCGAACGCCGTGTCCAGGTACGACTTCTGCACGTACAGGAGCGGGTCCATCAGGGTCGGGTCCTGCATCAACCCGGCGGCCTTGAGGCTGGCCTTCGTACCCTCGTTGCGGGCCCGGAGGTTGTCGTTGCTGGCGAGGAAGTCGCCGTAGACGGTGGCGTCGTCCACGCCGAGCGCCTTGAGGATGATCGCGGTCATCCACCCGGTACGGTCCTTGCCCGCCGTGCAGTTGTAGATCACCGACTTGCCGTCCGCGATGTCCCGCAGCACGGTGGCGAACTGCGCGCGCTGGGCCGGGTCGTCGACGAAGCCCCGGTAGACGTTCTCCAGCGCCGCCGCGGCCTTGCCGTCGCCCAGCTGTTCCTGTTGCTTGATCGGATCCCGGCTGCCCACCGCCGCGTTGGTGATGTTGGTCAGGTTGCCGTCGGCGATCGGCAGGTGCTCGACCGCGGTGCCGGCGGGCAGCTTGTTCGCGCCGTTGCCGGCGATCTCGGTGTCCGTGCGGAAGTCCGCCGACACGTCCAGGCCCAGGCTCGCGAGCCGGGCCACGTCCGCGTCGGTCGCCTTGCCGAGCGCGTCGGTGCGGAAGACCTGGCCGTACTTGACGCTCAGACCCCAGTCGGCGCGGTAGCCGCCGATGTCACGCGCGTTGGGCGCGCTCTGCAGGCCGAGCGAGCGCGGCGCGGTGACCACGCCGACGACCGGGCCGGCCGGGGTGACGTTGAAGTACCAGCGCTGCGCCGGGTCCAGGCCGGACACGGTCAGCGAGTTGCCGGTGACGGTGCCGACGATCCGGGTGAACCGGTCCACGTCGGTGGACGCGTACACGCGCATCGGGCCGGGCCAACGGTCCGTCCAGGTGATCGTGTGGGTACCGTCCGCGTTGGCCACGGCCGACGCGCCGGTGACGATGCCCAGACCGCCTCGGGCCGAGACGTTGGCGTCGCTGTTGCCCGCGTCGGCCGAGGCCGGGGACGAGGTCACCGCGACGGAGCCGCCGAGCGTGAGCGCCGCCGTGACGGCGATGGTCGCGAGGCGGGTGGTGCGTATGCGCATGCGGTTGTGCTCCCGAAGAGGAAGTGTTCGTGAGCGCGCGGGAACCACCTGGAAAACAACCGGTCGTTGCTACCGCGCGACGGGCACCACTGTAGTGATGAGCAGGTCGGGTACTCCAGACGGTGCCGTATGGAGAGACGAACGCATCACCGAGAAACCACACGCACCGCCGCCGCCGCGACACTCGCGCCCGCCGCCGGTCGACCCGACGGACCCCAACCATCGGTATCTTTGCGCCACTTCGTCGAGCGGGCGTTCGCCTCGCCCGATCCGGGACATCCGCGGCCGTCACGGGGAACGCCGGCACGGTGTCCGGGAGTTTCCCTGATACGCCGTCAAATAGGTACCGCGCGCCGGGATTCCGGGTAGGAGCCCGCCATCCGCACGGTGGTACGGGCGGCCCTGGGGCAAAGTGGGGACCAATGCGCGCGCGTGCGCACACGGGCACGGGCCGTGCACGCTATACCTGTTGATACCTGTCGCACGGGTGGGGGACGGTACGCCCACCGGCGACACGACGGGACCGGCTCGCCGGCCGGCCCGAGGCGAAGGAGGAAGCCGTGCCGGACGGTACCAGCAAGCGCCACACCCCCGGCGATGGTTCGCCGGCCGAGCCCGTCCCGCGAGCACAGGGTCCACGACGTCCCGGCCCGACCGGTCGCGAACGTCCCGATCCCGACTACGATCGACGGCCGGATCCCGACTACGACCGTCGCCCCGACCCGGAGTTCGACCGCGACGGGATCGCGCCGGACGGATCGACGGGCTACCCGGAGAACGCCCCGGATCAGGCCGGCCGCCGCTCCGGGCGGGCGCGTCGGGTCGCGAACTGGTTCGGCTTCGGCGCACCCGCCGAGGAGGACGAGCCGGATCCCTACGACCGCCGACCCGGCTTCGGGCGACGTGATCCGTACGAAGCCGACGCCGGGGCCTACGACTACGGTCGCGACCAGGGCCCGGAGTACGACGACTACGACTCGGCCCCGGCGCCGACGTCGGGACGCACTCGGCGGCGGACCGGCTCCTCGCACTGGGAAGACGTCATGCTCGGCTCGTCGCCGTCCCCGGGCACGCCGATGTCGGACACCATTCCCGGCGACACGATGCCGCCCGACCGTCTGCACCGCGAGCCGCAGGGTGTGCTGCCGCCGTCACGTGGCACCGCGCGTCCGGCCCGCCGCGAGGATCCGACGCCGAAGTGGCAACCGGAGCCCGACGACGAGATCGAACCCGCGGATCCGATGGATCCGGTCGACCCGCTCGACCCGGGACCGCGCCCGTCCGCCGAACGCCGCCCGGCCTACCCGCCGATCCCCAAGCGCAGGCCCGCGCCGGCGGCCGAATCCGAGCGGGCCGGCACGGTCGACACGATGCCCGCCCTCGACGACGAGCCCGACGATCGACGCCGGCGCGACGACGCACCGGATCAGGACGACGACGGCGATCCCGGCACCTCGTTCGTACCGGCGCCCGCCGCCCCCCGAGTGCCCTACCGCCCCGGACCGGCCGCGGAGGGCGCGGTCGACGAGGTACCCCGAAGGATGTTGCGCATGTTGCCCCCACCCGCGCTCGCCGACGGCGGCGGCATGGTCGTCGACGGCGGCCGACTGGGCCGGTTGAACGTCCGTGCCGCCGGCGTCCGCGGCGAACTGCACCAGCAGCAGGGCCTGCCGAGGCAGAACTGCTTTGCGGTCGGCCCGGATCCGAGCGCGCGATGGACCATCGCGATCGTCTGCGACGGCGTCGACAACGCGCACGCGTCCGAACTCGCCGCACAGATCGCGGTCCGCAGCGCCTATCGCACGGTCGCCAGGATGGTCGCGCGCGAGCGGCACGAGAACTGGGACTGGGCCGGGGTGCAGACCGAGGTCGAGGACGACCTGCGGACCAGGCTCGCCGGCACCGCGGACCGAGCACACGAGTTGGGCCGTTCGGAACCCGCCACGCGCCTGGCCATATTGGTCACCGCCGCGGATCCGTTGGAGGACGACCGGGTCGACATGGCCGTGCTGGGCGACAGCACCGTGCTCCGCCTGGCCCAGGGTGGCTGGCGCGCGCCCTTGGGCATTCGGGACACGGCGGAGGAGGCCGCCCCGGCGGCGATTCCCGACCAGGCCGGCGACGACCAGCTCCGGATCTGCCGCACCACGTGGCGACCGACCGACGTACTGGTCATGATGACCGGCGGCTTCGCCGAGGCACTCGGTCAGCCGACGGCCGGTCTCGCGCCGCGTCTTGCCGAGGATTGGCGTACGCCGCCATCGCTCTTCGACTACCTGCGCGACGTGGACGAGGGCCTTCGTCTGCGCGAGGACGACGGCTGCGTGGTCGCCCTGTGGCCGTCGACCTGAGCACTTCGGCCGAAACGACCGGACCCGTCGTCTCGACCGCTTGACGCACGGATCCGAGCGGTGACGACCGCCGCAGTGAATACGGATCGACCGCATACCTCGGGCGGGACCCCGAACGATTGGGGCCCGCCCGTCGGTATGTCAGCCGACGGCAATGAGCACGGCCACCGCGACCACGATGATCGCGACCACGACTCCGGCAATCAACATCACCGGCGGAGTGCCACGGCGGGCCGGCTCGCCGGGGGGCGCAGGGCGGTCCTCATTCACGAAAGCCCGGAACATCTGAGTACTGGCGGCAGGATCCATCTCGTTGTCAGGCATGCGCACGACCATACCGCCGCACTCGAAAAACGCAAAAGGCCCATCCCTGTTCGGGATGGGCCTTTCACACGTTGATTCCGGCGGCGTCCTACTCTCCCACACCCCTTCGAGTGCAGTACCATCGGCGCTGGAGAGCTTAGCTTCCGGGTTCGGAATGAGACCGGGCGT